>NZ_JBNNJZ010000144.1:0-16917 GCF_050270335.1 Streptomyces sp. NPDC059900 | reverse complement strand
CCGGCAGGCCGACGACCTCCAGCGCTATGTGTATCTGCGCTCCCTGCAAGACCGTAACGAAGCCCTCTTCTATGCCGTCCTCGCCCACGACGTACCGACCGCGCTCCCCCTCGTATACACCCCGACCGTCGCTGAGGGATGCAAACACTTCTCCGAACTGTGGCAGCGTCCGCGCGGGCTCTACCTGTCCTGGCCGCACCGGGACCAACTGGTGGAGATGCTGCGCAACCGCCCCCGCAAGGACGTCGACGTCATCGTCGTCACTGACGGGCAGCGGATCCTGGGCATCGGGGACCAAGGGGTGGGCGGGATAGGCATCCCGGTCGGCAAGCTCTCCCTCTACACGCTGATCGGAGGCATCGACCCGGCGCGTACCCTGCCGGTTCTGCTCGATGTAGGCACCGACAACGCCGACCTGCTCGACGACCCCTTCTACCTGGGATGGCGCCACCCTCGCATCAGCGACGACGACTACTTCGCCTTCGTGGACGCGTTCGTGGAGGCCGTGCAGGCCGAGCTCCCCAAGGTGCTGCTGCAATGGGAGGACTTCGCCACCCCGCACGCCGCGCCGATCCTGGAACGGTACCGAGACCGGCTGCTCACCTTCAACGACGACATCCAGGGCACGGCAGCCGTCGCGCTCGGCGCGCTGCACGGGGCGAGCAAAGTCGCCGGCATCCCGCTCAAGGAGCAGCACGTGGTGATGCTCGGCGCCGGGTCCGCGGGCATCGGCGTCATGGACATGGTGCGTCAGGAGATGGTCGACGAGGGCCTGTCGGACGCGCAGGCGCGTGCCCGCTGCTGGATCCTCGACGTCGACGGCCTGCTCACCACCGATCGCGACGACCTCGCCGAGGACCAGCGTGCCTTCGCGCACGATCCCGCCGACGTCGAAGGCTGGGGCGCCGACGGGGCCCCGCAGTTGGCGGATGTCATCGAGAACCTGAAGGTGGGAGTCCTGCTCGGGCTCTCCACGGCCAAGGGCGCGTTCACCGAGCAGATCGTGCGGGCCATGGCCGCGAAGGTGGACCGGCCGATCATCTTCCCCTTGTCCAACCCCACGGCGAACGCGGAGGCCCGGCCGGCAGATCTGGATGCCTGGACCGATGGCAAAGCCCTGCTGGCGACGGGCTCGCCTTTCCCGCCGCTGCACCGGGACGGCGCCGACATTCCGGTCGCACAGTGCAACAACGTCTACGTCTTCCCGGCCGTGGGCCTGGCGGTGACCGCGGCACGGGCCAACCGCGTGACCAACGCGATGATGCGGGCCGCTGCCCGCGCGCTCGGTGACGCCTCTCCGGCGCTCTCGGACGCGAAGGCTCCGCTGCTCCCGGCCTGGGCGGACGTCCGGGACACAGCCGATGGCATCGCACTGGCCGTGGCGCGCCAGGCCGTCGCCGACGGTGTCGCCCCGGACGCCACCGACGACGAACTGCGCACCGCGATCCGGGACACCCGATGGATGCCGGGCTACTGAGCGACAGCGCAGCTTGGACCATTCCGCCGCCCACCGACCGACCGTGAGGGCTTGCCCCAGCCCGCCACGAGCATGCCGTGATCGCTGACCCCGCACCCGATGATCGCGGTGGGGAACTGCCCGAACTTGGTCCGCCCCGGCACGGAGCGTTCTATCTTGGGCAATTGACGAGGGGTGACACGGGAGGGCTCGTGGGACAGCGCGACGACCTGCTTGCGGCGGTGCGGGCGCGGCTGGATCGTGTGGCTGCCACTGAGGACGCCACCGCGCTACTGGATCCAACTGCGCTCGAAGAAGCACAGAGTTTGGCGCGATACGGCGCCGGCGGCGAAACCGATCTGGATGCTGCGTATGCGCTCGGCTGGTTCCACTACTGCCGTGCTCTGGCCCTCCCTCCAGCGGAAGCCGAAGAGGAGGTCCGCAAAGCGGTCGACTTCTTCGCACCTTGTTTCATCGCGGGTGCGGACGACATACCGCTGCCGCTGCTCCATTTCGTTGTCAGCCAGGCTGTCCTCGACGAATTCGGGGGCGCCCTGCACCCCGATACAGACCCGGATCATCTGACGCAGGCCGTTTCCTTGTGGAGACGCATCATCGGGATCGCGCCGGACAGCGACCCGGCCAAGCCGGCCTACCTGAGCAATCTCGGCTTCGCCCTGCGGCTGCGGTTCCAGCAGACCGGGGAGCCTGAGGACCTTGAGGAGGCCATCGCGGTGGGCCTCGCCGCATTCGAGGCCATACCCGAGGATTCCCCCGACCGGGCCGTGTGCCTGATGAACCTCGGCATCGCCTTGCAGCTGCACGACGCCCGAGCCGGAGGCACGCCGGACTCGGACGGGCTCATGGAAGCCACCCGCCAATTGCAGGCCCTGCGCCATATGCAATCCGAGCGGGCCCTCGCCGACGACGACACAGCGAACCTCCACGAAATGGGGGAAGACGCACTCGCCGCCCTCCTCGCTGTTGCTGACGAGTACCCCGAGCTGGACGTGCCCACGAGCAACGCCAAAAGAGCCCTGCTCGAACAGATACTGCAGAGCGGATCGCTGGCGCATCCGGAAGCGGCGGCCGACAACATCCGCGCGCTCCTGCAGATCGGAGCGAGCCCGGCACCCGGCCCACCACCGGCCTACGCCGGCCGCTACCGGCTGGAGGGGCGCCTCGGATTCTGGGATCTGGGCATCGTGCACCTCGCTCGCAGTGCCTCCGGGCTGCAGCTCGCGGTGAAGATCGTCACCTCCGATTACGCCGGGGATTCCGATTTCAGGCGGCGCTTCCGGCAGGAGATCACCGCGGCGCGAAGGGTGAGCGGGGACCATATCGCGCCCATCGTCGAGGCCGATACGGAAGCCGAGCACCCGTGGTTGGCCACACCGTTCATTCCCGGGCCCGACCTTGCTGAGCACGTGCAGCAGAACGGCCCCATGTCTCCCGCCCAATTGCGCCAGCTGATGACCGGGCTCGCGGAGGCGCTGCGCGACATCCACCGGGCCGGGGTCGTTCACCGGGATCTCAAACCGAGCAATGTGCTGCTCGCCGAAGACGGTTGGAAGGTCCTCGACTTCGGGTTGTCCCGCCCGGCGGACTCCGAACTGCTCACCGCGACCGGGTCTTTGGCCGGCACTGCGGCGTTCATGGCACCCGAGCAGTTCAGAGATCCGCGGCAGGTCGGTCCCGCGGCTGACATCTTCGCGCTCGGGTCGGTGATGGTGCACGCGGCGACGGGGCGCGGGCCGTTCGACTCCGACAGCCCGTATGTCGCCGCCTACCAAATAGTGCACGATGAGCCCGACCTGCTAGGCGTACCAGAGAGCCTCGCGCCGCTGATCATGCGGTGTCTCGCCAAGTCCGCCGAAGACAGGCCCACGCCGCATGAATTGATGCGCGAGCTGGCGGTGCCGCTTCCCGAGCGGGCTCCGCCGCGCTGTCAGGTGCACCTGCCCCTCCTCGACGACGATCCTCGGGTCGGCACCCCCGCGCGCCTGGCCGTGGAGCTGGTGGCAGACTCCGAGCATCCATGGGCCCGCCCGGGTGAACGGCCCTCGCTGGACATCGTGGCCATACCGCTGAGCAGTGCGGAGGTCATCCCGGCCACTGCGCTGTATGAGCCCGCAACCTCCACGGCCGCGCAGTTCCGCGTCACGGCCGGGGAGGCCGGCACGCATCGGATCCGCCTTACTTTTCTGCACCATGAGACCGGTCTCGCACTGCAGCAGGTGGAGACGGACCTGGACATCACGGAACCCGAGCCCACCCGGGCAAGACCGCTGCGGCCGCGCACGGGGAGGTCCTGACCCAGTGACCCGCACCTTGACTGCCCACGTCGTTCAGGACCCCAGCGACGGCTTCCGCTTCCTTCCCCAACTGGAGACGGCGCCTCCCGATCTCCGCGTCAGTTTCGATGTCCTCGGCGGCGGCCGTATCCGGGCCCGGATGTCGGGTCGGGCGGTTCCCGCGCTCCAGGGCACCGAGCACAAGGCCGACCTCAGCGCCCGGCCCGACGAGGTGCGCGCCGCGGCGGCCCGGCTCTGCAGCCGCTGGAAGGAGCGGTTCGTCGACTTCCAGCCGGTCGACGGCCAGGGCCGGTCACTGCGAGATCGCCAGCGTCCCTACGCGGTGTCCGCCGATCTCAGCGCAGAGCCGGAGGACGAACTGCGCGCGGTGGTGGCCGATCTGGTCCGCGGCGGCCAATCTCTGCTGTTCGACACTCTGCTGCGCGGAGAGGACAGGCAGACCGAGATGTTCCGCGCCTACCTGCGATCTGCCCTTTCCATGCAAGGGCTGCGCGTACGGTTCGACTCCGATCTGCATCTGCCCTGGCCGATGCTCTGCACCGCGGACGACTCCCCCGCGTCCGCAGCGACGCTGGATGACCTGTTCGCGCGCTTCCTCGGCCACCGACACCAGATCGAGCACACAGGCGATGCCTACGCGTGGATCGGGGCGTCTCGCACGGCTCCGCAGCGGCCCGCCGTCAGCCTGAACCACGATGTCCGCGTGGGCCGTGCGACCCGGGCGGACGAGGTCGCAAAGGTACTGGCGGACGGCACGACATGCACGGTACGCACCACCCATGAGGACTTGGTCCGCGACTTCGGGAACGCAAACCTGGACGAGCAGTTGATGTACTTCTGGTGTCACGGCGAGTTCATCGCCAACGAACCCGAACCCTACGTCCTGGTCATCAAGCTCACCGACGGAACTCCCTTCGACGGGCATACCGTACGTGAGCTGCGCGCACGCCACCGGCACAGCTGTTTCCGACCGCTCGTCCTGCTCAACGCGTGCTATGCCGGAGTCTCCGGGGCGAGCGCGGACCGTGCCTTCCTCGGTCGCATGCTCATCGAGCACGGCGCGCAGGGGGTGCTCGGGCCGCAGATCGCGATGCCACAGGCGTTCGCCGCCGAGTACGCCCTCGAATTCGTCACGCGCTACCTGCGCGGCGAGGCGACCGCCGGCCGGATCGCTCACGAGTTGGCCCTGCACTTCACCACTGCCTACCGCAATCCTCTCGGACTCACCTACGGGCTGCACAGCGGCATGGACGCCCGTCTGGAACGAGCAGACGGAGGCGAGGCATGAGCACTGTCGCCGCGGTCGAGGCCGTCGATCTGGACGAGAGCGGCTGGCTGCTCGACACCGGCACCGGTGAGCCCGTGCCCGAGCACCGGCTCCGCACCTACTTCACCGAACGCCTCGCCCCACCCTCCTGGGCGACGGACATACTCGTCTACGTCCACGGCTGGCAGACATCCACCGGCTCCGCCCGTCGCGCAGCCGAACGGCTGCTGGCCCTGGTCCACAGCACCCGCACAGCGGCACCGACCCGTTATCCGGCCCTGGCGGCCCAGGCCTTCAACCCCTGGTGTGTCGTCGTGCGCTGGCCCTCGTCCAGCCCCATCACCCCTGCGGGCTACCGCCGGATCCGGGACCGAGCGCACACCATGGGCGCGCGCCAGGGAGGCGGACACGCGGCGCACATCCTGGGCCGGCTCCTTGGCTATCTGGACACCGAGCGCGCCGACCCCGCGGCCGCACCCGTGCTGACCAACCGTGACGGGCAGTACCTGCACCTGGTCGGGCACTCCTTCGGCTGCCGATTCCTGTGCGAGGCGGTGCAATGGGCGGCCGATGCCCGGCTCGGCGACACACTCGGCTGGAATGCGGCGGACCCCTCACCGTCCCGCCCGTTCAACGCCGACAGCATGCTGCTGTTCCAGATGGCAGCACGGCGTGACGCGTTTCTCTCTCTGTTCCCCTCGCTCCTGCCCGGTGAGGCCCACGACGGCGCACCACTCAAGGGCCCCGTCGTCGCCACATACTCACGCCACGACCGGGCGACGGGCTTCTGGCACCTGCGGGCCGAGGCGCAGCCCGGCATCGGGCACTCCGGGATCGGTCCGGCACCCGCGCCCATGTTCACCACGCGTCTGCTGCCGCTGGACGAGAGGTATCCGCACTCGGCGCTCGACCACCGCTTCGTCAACATCGACGCCTCGGACGTGTACGTCCGCGGGCGCCGACTCAGCCCGGCGGGCGCCCACTCCGACCACCTGCGCCCGGAGTCGGCCCACCTGCTGCTGACCCTCGCGGACTACTCACGCTGAGGCCGCCTGTGCCAGGCCGCGGACAGAGAACCGCATCCGCCGCCCCGGCTCGATCCGGGAATGCTCGGTTGCTGCCACCGGTCGCGGCCCCGCTGCCGTCGAATGACAAGCTGGCCCCTCTCGTCCATGCATGTGGGAAGGTCGGCCCGAAACTCAATGAGCAGCACTACTCCCAGCGCCCTGGAGCGGGTCGCCGGTCATCAGCAGCGGTTCAATGCGGCCTTCGAGAAGTACTTCGCAGATCTCCCCGGCGATCTCAACGGTGCGCATCTGGGCCGTTTCCCGGCGCGCTGTCTGGAGTTGCTGGCGCAGTTGTCCCTGCGCGGCGGGAAGCGGGTCCGGGTCGCCCTGCTCTACGAAGCGGCCGGTCTCGTCACCGGGGAGGAGGTACCGGGTCTTGCGGAGGCAGCGCTGAGTCTTGAGCTGCTGCACAGCCACGCGCTCATCCTCGACGACATCATGGACGATTCGCCGACACGGCGCGGTGGCCCCTCGACGTACTACGCGTGCCGCGAGGACCTCCCGCACAACCCGCAGGCCGCGCTGGGACTGGCCATGATGGTGGGTGATCTGGCCGGTTTCCTGGCGCTGCGCGTCCTGTTCGGGGCCGATCTGCCCGCCGCCAGCAAGCAGACCCTGATGGACGTCCAGCTCGGGGTGACGACCGACACCGTCATCGGCCAGGTCCTCGACCTCGAACGTGACGTACTCCCCTCCCCCGACGAGGCGTTGCTGGAGACGCTCGTCGAGTACAAGACTTCCCGTTACACCATCCTGGCTCCCCTACGCCTGGGCCTGTTGGCCGCAGGCCAGGACCTGGCAGAGCATGAGGAGAGCCTGCGCCGCTATGCGCAGCTGGCCGGCCTCAGCGGCCAGATACGCGACGACTACCTGGACCTCTTCGGCGACCCCGAGACCACCGGCAAACCCGGGGGTGCCGACCTGCGGGCCGGTCGCCTCACCTACCTGACCCGCCAACTCCTCGCCGTCACCAGCGGAGACGAGCACGCCACCGTCAAAGCCGCCCTCGGCTCCCCCCACTGCACACCGCAGACGGTCGATCGCATCCGGGACATCGCCCACCGCAACAACGTCCACACCCGCTTGCAGACGGCCATCGACCACTACGCCCGGGCCGCGGCAGACGAAGCTGCCTCCTGGCACCGGCACTGGAACGGACAGGCCGTCACTCTCTTCGAGCAACTGCCGCTGTGGAACGCCCGCAGAACCCGGTGACGACTACAACTCGATGCCGCACGCTCTGCCGGGCCGGCATGTGGTCATCGCCCGCTCGATCGTATGGCGGCGGGCCTGGGAAAGTGGCTGGCCCGCAGCCGCCAGGCGGCACGCGCAGGGCGGCTCGGGAGCCCCGTTCGAGAGTATGGTGCCCTGATGAATGAGCTGATTACGGGGGGAAATGCCCCTCTGCGCAGGGGGGTTGATTCGCGTGTCGAACGGCTCCGCCGGATCACCGGTTTCATCACCGTGTACGGAGAGGAGGACGACCCGCGGCTCGCGGTGTTCGCCCGCCTGTGGCACGTCGAACGCGTGGCCCTGGCAGCCCGGATGATGTGCGCCATCACCGGCGCGCAAGAGGTCGAACGGGTCGAGAGGCTGGTGTGGCTTCACGATCTGAACAGGTGGCCCTTCGCCCACAACGCGGAACGCGGCAACTTCGATCAGGCCGCCAATGTGGCCGCCTACTTTGCCGACGACCTCGGGCTCGACCAGCGCGATGTGCGTGACCTGCGAGGCATCCACGAAAAGGCTGCGTCGGCCCTGTCGTGCGAGGGCAGGACCGTCCTGTTGGCCGATGCCCTCACCGGAGCGATCGAGGACATCCTCTTCGCTGTGACAGGCCTGAACCTGCACCCCAGGGCCATCCCTGGTGACGTGGAGGACCGATTGGAGCTGTCACTGTGCGAAAGTCAGTGGTACGGCCTGTGCGAGGGGATGGCACGGAAGTTCCACAGTACGGGTGAACCTCGCGTAGCCGAGTACCAGGAGGATTTCCGGTACGTATTCGGCGCACTACTAAAGGAATTCCTCGATCGCCATGGCGCGAGCGGCCTGACGTCGGACAGCACTCGCCTGCTGGGAATCACCAGGTACGTCCGGGAAAGATTCATCGCACCGGTGGTCTTCCCGCTGAACAACGAGAAGGTCTGCCATTCCTCCTGGATCAGAAACGAGGTCGTCCCCTGGTACCTGCGAAACGTGCACGACGCCCGGCAGCGGCTGCTGAAAATCGACGAGTACGAGTTCGTGTCGGATGTCCTGGCACGGAAATCCCCCTTCGAGGCATCGCAGTTCGTGGCGGACATCGGGTACGTGTCCCGGGAAACACCGGAGTCGGCGTTCGTCTCCTGAAAACGGACCGCCACGGCAGCTGACGATCTCCTGACACGCGGTCAACACTGAACGGGCACAGGCCGATCGCAAAGGATTTCAAGGCGTCTGCGCGGCTTGGCCGACTGGACGCGGCCGAGAATACCGGAGTGATGGATGCGGGTGGATACGCGGCGCGGGCGGCTGCGGTGACGAGTGTCGCCACGTTGGTAGTGACGATCGTCGTCGCAGGCCGCAGGGAACAGCGCCGATGGGCCCGCGGAGCTCTGACAGACGCGTTCGTGGCATTCCTGTCGGCGAGTTGGCAGCACTCCGACCTCGCGAAGGGATCGGCGACGTCGCCCGACACCTCGTCGGCCGACGCGATGGCCGGACAGTACGGCGAGATGGGGCTCCGGCGTACCTGAGGTATGACCGCAGTCGTTCACCGGGTGCGAACTCGCGGCAGCGGCAGGGGCGTTGATGCAGCACTTCGCGCACGCCTGCCCGGCCGCACCGACGTTGCGCCCCAGGCACGGGCAATGACAGCCTGCCTCGAGAACACTGGAACGTTCCGCTGTCCTTGCCCCACCCTGACCAAGTGAAAGAGGCACTGTCATGAGCAGTGAGCCGGCAGACATCCACAAAATAGACACCTCCCTTCCGCACAGCGCGCGCGTATGGAACTACTGGCTGGGCGGCAAGGACCATTACGAGTCCGACCAACGGGCCGGGGACGCCTACAAGGAGAAGTTTCCTCTGATCGTCCCGATGGCCCAGGAGTCGCGCGACGTACTGCGTCGCTCGGTGACCTGGATGGCGCAGCAAGGCATCAGACAGTTCCTCGACGTGGGCGCCGGGCTGCCCACGGCCAACAACACCCATGAGATCGCCCAGCGCATAGCGCGGGACAGCCGGGTGGTCTACGTGGACCACGACCCGATCGTCCTCATGCACGTCGACACACTGCTGCGCAGCACGCCCGAAGGCGCCACCGATTACGTGCTGGCGGACATGCGCGACACCGACACCATCCTTCAGGGCGCGGCGAAAACGCTCGACATGTCCCAGCCCGTCGGCCTTGTGATCAATGATGTGCTGGGGCATATCGACCCCTGGGAGGACGTGCTGGCTCTGGTGCGCGGCCTGGTGGCGGGTCTTCCTTCCGGCAGCTATGCCTCACTGAGTCATTCCGATGCCGACGACGAGCTGCACCGCAGCGTGCAGGAGGAGTACAACAACTCGGGTGCCATTCCCTACATCCTGCGCAGCCCCAAGCAGACGGTTTCGCTCTTCGACGGTCTGGAACTGGTCGACCCGGGCTTCGTTTGCTGGCCGGAGTGGAAGCCGGACGCGGCCATGCCCGGCACGCTGACCGTCAGGGCCGGGTGGGTCGGCGTGGCACGCAAGCCGTAGCGGCCGCGGCAGCCGCCCCGCCCGGGTTGCCCCTGACCGGTGAGCACTGAGCCGGTCAGGGAGGGCCAGGGATCCTCCGCGCCTGGTCACTGGCGCCGGTAGTTGCTCAGGTCAGCGGCTCGTGGTTGACCCAGATCGCCTTGTAGGGGTGCCGGCCCTGCCAGCGCTTGATGAGGTCGAGGGCCCCGGGCATCGCGAGGGTGGCGTTCAGGGCATCGAGGTCGGCCACCTGCAGTTGCAGGATGGCGCTGGCGATGGCCACCGGAGCGTGGCCATTGTCGCGGCCGTCGCGGCGGCCTGAGGAGCGGACGGCCAGCCTGCGCTTCAGAGGCAGATCACGATCTTTCCGCGGGTGCGGCCGCGCTCGGCGTGCGCGTGGGCCTCGGCGATCTGCTCCAAGGGATAGCTCTGTTCGATGCGGGGTGTGTAGCGGCCCCGCTGCCCCAGTTCCGCGGCCGCGGACAGGAGGGCCGGGTCGTTCTCCGCGTTGACCACATGCGTGCCCAGGCGCTGTCCGCCCGCGTGGTCGGCGACCGTCGCGACGCGCGTCGGGTCGCCCGCGATCGCGACGAGGTCTCCCAGGGATCCGGAGGCCGCGGTGTCGAGCACGACGTCGATGCCGTGCGGCGCCAGAGCGGCCAGGCGCTGCGCGAGGCCGGGGCCGTAGGTGGTGGGGACGGCGCCGAGAGAGGCGAGGAACTCGTGGTTGCGTTCGCCGGCTGTTCCGAACACGGTGGCGCCTTGTGCGACAGCGATCTCGACTGCCGCGCTGCCCACGCCTCCCGCGGCGCCCTCGACGAGGAGACGGCGTCCCGCGAGAGCGCCGAGCGCGTTCAGGCCGCGCATCGCGGTGACGGACGCGAGAGCGGCGCCCGCGGCCTGCTCGTCCTTCCACCTGTCGGGGGTGTGGGCCCAGGCCGAGAGGATGACGAGCTCGGCGCTCGCGCCGGTGACACCACCCAGCCCGAAGACGCGGTCGCCGATGCTGACCCCCTGCACTCCGTCGCCGATTTCGTCCACCACCCCGGCCGCCTCGCGCCCGGGGACGGCGGGCAGTTCCAGGGGGATCAGCCGGCGCAGGGCGCCGGCGCGCAGCTTCCAGTCGATGGGATTGACGCCGGCCGCCGCGACGCGGATGCGGATCTCACCGGGTCCGGGGTGGGGGGCGGGGGCCGGCTCGATCACCAGGTTCGCCGCTGGGCCGTATGCGTGGAAGCGGGCTGCGCGCATCATGTTCTGCCTTGCCTTTGCCTGTCGAGATGACGAGTTGACGAGTTGAGGGTGTTCGTTCGACGCCTGTTGCTCTGCATCCGGCGGTGGACGCGCGGTGCGGATCGACCAGCCGGAGGGCCTCCCCCACGGTCACGGTCCTGCCTGCCGGAATACCTCCCGTTGCGTCGATGCTCGAGAAGGTATCCGGAGGGTCGGTCACCAGCTGGATACCAAGACCGCAGACGGGAGACCCTCGATGACGCAACGCCCGCCGTTGCCGCCTGACTTGTTCGACGAGCTGTGCCCGTCCTCGCTGGTGCCGTTCCGCTTCGGCGACAAATGGGCGCCCATGATCCTGCGCTGCCTGGACGACGGCCCGCGCCGGTTCTCCGAACTCCGCGTGCCCCTGCGCCGCGTCACCCAGAAGGTGCTCACCGCCTCGCTCCGCGGCCCGGAGGCGAACGGGTTCGTGTCCCGTACGGTGCACCCCGACCCGAAACTGCGGGTGGAGTACGCGCTGACACCGCTGGGCCGCAGCGTGCTGGAGCCGCTGGACGCCGCGTGCCGGTGGACCACCGAGCACTGGGACGAACTGCTCGACGCCCGTGAGAACGCCGAGAACGGCGCCGCCCCCGCCAGCTGAGGCGAACCCGCGGTGCGTGCCATGACCGCAGGTCCCCGCATCCCCGTCTGCTGCCTCCGGGTCCACGCCGCGCCGATGCCCGCCCCCGCGGGTGGCACACCCGTCCGGCCGCCCGCCAAAGCCCCAGGTCACGACATCACCGCAGGTCACATGGGGTGGCGTAACTTCGCGGCAACATTGCTCGCCTAGCGTCGGTGCCCGGCGCGACGTGTCGTCCGCGCCACGATGCCGACATATCCACCTTGAGGGAGCCATGCGCGATCCGAAGCCGGGGCCGGGCGGTGAGGGGGCCGGCGTGCCGCTGACGCGGGCCGACCGGGCCCGAACCGTGGCCAGCGTGTTGCGCAGGCAGGTCCTGCGCGGCGCCTTTCCCGGTGGCGTACTGCCCGATGAGCGAGCCCTGATCGCCGAGTTCGGCGCTTCACGCAACACCGTCCGGGAGGCCCTGGGCGTCCTGCGGGACGAAGGCCTTGTCGAGCGGCGCCGGGGCGTGGGCACGGTCGTGGTCGGCCGCGCCTACGAGCATCCGCTGGGCGAACTGTCGGGGCTCGCCGAGGTGCTCCAGCGGCACGGCGCCGTCGTCAACGAGGTACGCGAAGCCCGCATCCTGCGGCCGCCGCTCACCGTCGCCCGCCGGCTGGCTCTGCCGGAAGGAAGTCCGGCCGTCTACCTGGAGCGGCTGCGCCGGGTCGACGGCATTCCCCTGTCTCTGGACTGCACCTATCTCATCCCCGAGGTGGGTGAGGCTCTGCTGGCGCACGCCGGGAAGACGCCGCGCGCGCTGGAGAACCACGATGTCTTCGATCTGATCGAGACCGCGACGGGCATGCCGCTCGGCTCGGCCGAGGTGTCCGTCCAGGCGACGGTCCCCGATCCGGCGACCTGCGCGGTCCTTGAGATGCCCGAGGGCGGCGCGCTCCTGGCCGTCGAACGTCTCACCTTCCTGGCCGACGGCCGCCCCGCCGACCTGGAGTTCCTTCATCTGCGCGGGGACCGGCTGACCCTGCACGCCACTCTCGACCGGGCGAGCAGGCATACCGGCCCCGCCGACAGCTCGCTGCTGTAGCCGCATCGCGGTCCGCCCCGCGCGACCACGTCTTCGTCAGGAGGCGTCGGCGTCGTGCGGTGTGCCGTGCTGCGCCCGGCTCCTCTTCCACGGAGGTCTCGTTGGATCACGCCGACCCCGCCACCGCTCCGGGCACCGCGCCCGCCGGCCCTCCCGCGCAGGCAGCAGCCCGCCGCCCGCACCGTCCGCCCGCGCTGACGACGCTGGCCATGTGCCTGTGCGTCACCTTGGTGGTCGGCATGGTGTCCGCCGTCAATCTGGCCATCCCCGATCTGTCGGCGGACGCGTTGCGCCCCTCCGCTCAGGCGGTGGTGTGGGTGGTGGACGGCTATGTCGTCATCTTCGCCTGCTTGCTGGTGCCCGCGGGGGCGCTCGCCGATCGCCGGGGCCGCAAGGGAACGCTCATGTGCGGCATGGGTGTTTTCGCGCTCGGCGCGGTGATCTGCGCCGCGGCACCGCACATCAGCGTGCTGATCGCCGGACGCATGATCAGCGGGGCGGGTGCGGCCGCCGTGCTGCCCACCACGCTCGCCCTGCTCGTCGAGGGGCTGCCCGAGCAGGCTCGGCCCAAGGCCGTCGGCGTGTGGGCGTCCATGACGGGGCTGGCTGCCGTGCTGGGGAATGTGGGCGGCGGTGCCGCGATCGAGTACGGCAGTTGGCGCACGCTCTTCCTCTGCCTGATTCCGCTCGCCCTGTGCGCTCTGCTCCTGGTGGCCGCCGTGGCCCCGGTCACCGCCCGTCGCCCCAGCCCCGCCGCACCGCTGGCCGGCGCGCTGCTCACCGCCGGGTTCCTGGCCCTGCTCTACGCGATCGTCTGCGGCCCGCAGTCGGGCTGGAGCGCCCCGCCGGTGCTGGCCGCCTGCACCGCGGCCATCGTGCTCCTTGCCGCCTGGGCCCGGCATGAACTGCGCGCCCGCGACCCGCTCCTGGACCCCCGGCTCTTCGCGCGACCGGCCGTCCGGGCGGGCGCGATCGGCATGGCCACGCTCTTCGCCGGCATGTTCGGTCTCTTCTACCTCAACGGCCAGTACCTGCAGTACGCGAAGGGATACGGGCCGCTCGAAGCAGGGCTGCGGTTGCTGCCGATGGCGGCGGCGCTCCTTGCCGGTCCGCGCCTGGGCCTGCTGCTCGAGCGGGTGTGCGGGCGCCGCGGCACCGTTCTTGCCGGGATGTTGGTGCTGGCCGCCGGGCTGTGCGTGGTGTCGGCCGCCGATGCCCGCACCCCCTACGCTCTCTACGCCCTGGGGGCCGCACTCACCGCGCTCGGCTGCGGCACAGCGAGCCCGCTGCTTTCGCACGCCGTGATGAGTGCGCTGCCCCCGCAGCGGGCGGGGACCGGCTCCGCCGTGCAGAGCCTGGCACGGGAGCTGGGCAGTGCCGTCGGGATCGCCGTCACCGGCACCATCACCACCTCCGTCTTCACCGCCCGCCTCCCTTCCCGCCTTCCCGGCCCCGGCCGGCCGTCGACGGTCGCCGAAGCCGCCTCCCGCACCTCCGACACCCACCTGCGTACGGCGGTCGTCGACGCGTTCACCGCGGGCCTGCACACCGCGACGCTGGCCCTGGCCGCTGCGATCACGCTGGTCGCGTTCGCCGTGGCACGGTGGCTTCCGCCGGAGCGGTGAGCCGCCACGAACGGCAGCGGTCCAGGCATCCGGGGCCGGTTCACCGCCCCGTAGCTACCGCGGCTCCACGCGCTGCAACCCGGCGCGGCGCACCACCTCGGGACCGACCTTCGCCGCCTGTGCCACCAGCGCGGGCCCGTCCCAGTCCGGCGGCCACCCCTCCCACAGCCGCAGCTTGCCGTCGACCACGACAGCGGTGATCTGGTCGCGGTTGGCCAGCCGGACCAGCTCCCACTCCAGGTCCCAGGAGGGCGTAAGCTCGGGGACGTCGATGTCCACTACGAGGAAGTCAGCGGCCTTGCCCACCGCGATCTCCCCGGTCACCTTGCCAAGACCGAGCGCGTCGGCACTGAGCGACGTCGCGTGCTCCAGCCACAGCCTTCCCGCGCCGCACGAGGAATCGCCCGCCGCGATGCCGTACGCGAGCCGCTGTGCCGTCTCCGCGGCGTCGACGAGACGGAATCCGTCGCCGCGCGTGCCGTCCGTGCCGGTCCCGAAGCGCACCCCCAACGCGGCCAGCATCGTGGCGTGTGCGACGGCGTTGCCCTTCCAGGCGCTGGCCACGGGGTTGTAGCTGATGGCCGCGCCGGAGTCGGCGAGCATCCGCATCTCGTCGGGCGTGAGCAAGGTGGCATGCGAACCGAGCGTGTGCGGACCGAGTGCTCCCAGATGGTGCAGCTGCTCGACCGGGCGGCGCCCCACGCTCTTCAACGACCGCTCCACGGAAGCCAGGTGCTCGTTGACGTGGATCTGGAAGACCGCGCCGGCCTCGCGGCACAGGTCCGCCGTCCGCTTGAGGATTCGTCCGGGCGCGTCCTCGGGCACGGGGATGGCCAGCGAGGGATGGATCAGCGGATGCGCCTCCCACCGGCGCAGATGTTCCGGCCCGCCCTTCCCGTCGGACACGACCTTGGACAGCACGCAGCGGAGACCGGCCTCTTCCGTCGCCTTCGCCAGCACGGCCACATCGACCGGCGCCCGCGTCCCGGCATCAGCGACCGTCGTGAAGCCGCCGCGCAGCGCCTCCAGGGAGGCCAGCTTCGCCGACACGTAGGCGCTCTCCTTGTCGAGGGCGTGTTCCAGCGGCTCCCAGATCGTCTTGAAGATCTCCGAAGGCTGCCCGAACGACTGGGCCTTGCCGAAGCTCTGCGTCAGGTGGTGATGCGCGTCGACGAATCCCGGCATGATCAGGTGCCCGTCCAGCCGCACCGGCCGCAGCCCGGGGTGCGCGGCCATCAGCTCGCGCGCCGGGCCGACCGCCTTGAACTTCCGGCCGTCGACCAGGACGGCCTGGCCGCGCTTGGGCCCCTCCGGCAGCATCAGCAGCTCCGGTACGAGCAACTTCCTGGCCCCGCTGAACTGCTCCGCCCGCACCGCACCGGGTGAGCCGGGGCCGTTCTTCGTGCCGGTGGCCGCGCTCGCACTCCCGGCTGCCGGAGCACTGATCAGCCCGGCGGCACCCGCCAGCCCCGCCCCGACCAGAAGCCCGCGTCTGCCGGGCCGCTGCTCTGTCTGCTGCTCTGGCCGTTGCTCTGTCTGCTCCGCCGAGCCGGGCCGCTCCTGCTGTTGCCGTTCGCCTGGCCCGTGTTCCGCTGACCGCTCGTTGCGCTGCTCGCTCGCCAACTCACCCGCCCACTTTCGTACTTCACATGCCTGCGCAGCCGTCATTCCGCGCACGCCTGACTCCGCGTACGGGCGCGCCACGGTGCGCCGTATCTGCGGCGGGTCCCGTGGTCAGCCGTACGCGAGGCCAGTCGTGCGGGGTGGCCCGACCCTAGGACGACCGCCGGTTGCGGAACAAGACTTCCGGCATGCGGGATCCGAGCCTCGGGGAAGGCAGGTGGCACAACTGCCGCCCGCCCTCACGGACCCCCTGGTCAGAGCGCATATCTGACCTGCCTGCAGTGGCGTAACCTCACCGAAACATGATGTTGAAGGTGCCGCCGACCGCTAGAGATGGGTACCGGCACGGCGCATCACTGCGGCCCCTCCCCCGCGTCGACGACTCCGGCAGCGCGAGCAGCGGCCAGCCAGTCGGGAAACTCCTGCAGCAGCTGGTCGTACAGAGCACCGTCACTCATGGCCCGCGGATCCCGGCCGGCGTGGAAGAACCCGGCGTTGTCCACAATCCGCTTGCCGGGAACAGACAGCTCATCAAGACGGCACAAGAAACGGAACTCGTTGTCGTCGGGATCACCGAAGCCGACGAACTGCCAGAACAACGGAAGCCGGGCCGCCTTGCACAGGAAGCGTTCCGCGGCGGCCCGGCTGGTGGGCCCGCCGTCGGTCTGGAACACCACGAGGGCCGGCGCCGTGCTGCCGGAGTCGACGTAATGATCTATCACCGCGTCCATGGCCCAGTGGTAGTTCGTCCGCCCCATGTGCCCCAGCGCCTGGTGCAGCTTCTCGATGCGGCCCGCGTAGTTGCCCAGATGCAGATCGGCTGACCCGTCGAGGTCGGTGGAGAAGAACACCACCGGCACCACACCGTCATCATCCAGATGCGCGGACAGCGACAGCACCTGCTCGGCCAGGTGCTGGAC
>NZ_JBNNJZ010000143.1:6975-16955 GCF_050270335.1 Streptomyces sp. NPDC059900 | reverse complement strand
GGTCGAGCTACTGGACCACCCTCAAGACCTCCATGCGCGGCGGCACCGCCCCCGACGTGTTCTGGATGAACGCGGTCAACCTCCAGCTGTACGCCTCCAGCGGCGTCCTGGAACCCCTCAGCGGCCACATCAAGAGCGACGCGACCCCCGTGGACCGCCACCCCGAAGCGCTCGTGAAGATCTACGCCTACCAGGGCACGCAGTACGGCATTCCGAAGGACTTCGACACCATCGGCCTCTGGTACAACAAGGCACTCTTCGACAAGGCGGGCATCAAGTACCCGGACGAGACCTGGACCTGGGACGACGTACGCGACGCCGCCGCCGAAC
The DNA here is from genome assembly GCF_050270335.1 of Streptomyces sp. NPDC059900. NCBI lineage: Bacteria > Bacillati > Actinomycetota > Actinomycetes > Kitasatosporales > Streptomycetaceae > Streptomyces > Streptomyces sp. NPDC059900. The sequence continues at coordinate 16,625 of NZ_JBNNJZ010000143.1, read as the reverse complement.
TCACCGATCCGGGCCGGCGCGTGCACGGCATGGCCGCCGAGATGGACCGCCAGGGCCAGCTCTACCCCGCCATCTTCGGGGCGGGCGGCTACGTCCTGGAGGACGGGAAGTCCGGCTTCGGCGACGAGCGTTCCATCGAGGGCCTGCGCTACTGGACCGACATGATCGACCGCGGTTGGTCACCGCCGCAGAGCGCGATGGTCGAGTCCAAGGGCCGCAACCGCTACTGGTCGGAGAAGACGGCCATGTACTACGACCTCTCCGCCATGGCCGGCCAGATGTACGCCGTGCCCGCCCTCAAGGACCACGGCGGCGTCGCCGTCCTGCCCAAGGGCCGCGAGCGCGCCACGATCATCCACGGCCTGGCCAACGTCATCTCCGCCAAGAGCCGCAAGAAGGCGGCGGCCTGGAAGTTCGTCCACTTCATGGCGGGCCGCAAGGCCGCCGAGATCCAGGCGTCGGCGGGCGTCACCATCTCCTCGTACGAGGGGACGCAGGACGCCTGGTTCAAGTCGATGCCCGAGTTCGACCTGAAGCACTTCGTCGAGATGCTGGACTACGCCGTGCCCTACCCCAGCTCGAAGAACACCGCGGTCTGGGAGAACCTCCAGTACCCGCTCCTGGGCGCCGCGTTCAGCGGCAAGGGCGGCATCGAGAGCGCCGCGCGCACGCTGGGCGAACAGATGGACCGGGCCCTGAAGGAGGAGCGCGCATGATGAGTGTCTTTCCCTCCACGGCCGCCGCGAAGGCGAAAGGGCGCGGCAGACCCGCCACCGGCACCGCACCCAAGTCCCGCAGCCAGCGCGCCGCCTATCTCTTCGTCGCGCCGCTGGGCATCGGCTTCGCCGTCTTCTACTTCTGGCCGCTGCTCCAGACCTTCTTCTACAGCTTCACCGAGTTCGGCGCGTTCGGCGGCAACACCTGGATCGGCACGGACAACTACGTGCGCGTCCTCAAGGACGTCACCGTCTGGCAGGCGCTCGGCAACACGCTGATCTACTGCGTCATCGGGCTGCTCGCCCTGCCGCTCGCGATCGGCGTCGCGGCGCTGCTCAACCGGCGCGGACTGCGCGGCGTCCCGGTCTACCGCGCCCTCTACTTCGTCCCGTTCGTGACGCTGCCCGTCGCCGTCGGCCTCGTCTGGAACTGGCTCTACAACGGCGACTACGGACTGATCAACGAAGTCTTCGAGTTCTTCGGCGCGGACCGCCGCTACTGGGTCTCCGACCCCACCACCGCCGTGTACGCCATCGGCACCGTCATGGTCTGGTCGACCACCGGCTACTACTTGATCATCTTCATGGCGGGCATCAAGGGCATCCCGCAGGACTACTACGAGGCCGCCGAATTGGACGGCGCCGGGCCGCTGCGCCGCTTCTTCACCATCACGCTGCCGCTGCTCAGCCCGACGATCTTCTTCGCGTCCATCATCTGCATGATCAACTCACTGCAGACCTTCGACCTGATCTACATCATGATGGCCGAGAAGAACCCGGCGATCGGCGACACCCAGTCCGTGGTGAGCCTCTTCTACAAGTGGGCCTTCATCGAGAACGCCCAGGGCGCCGCCGCCGCGCTCGCCTTCCTGCTCATGCTGATCATCGCGGCGCTGACGCTGGTGCAGTTCAGGCTGCAGAAGAGGTGGGTGCACTATGCGTGAGTCATCCGTACGGTCGCCGGGGCGCCGACGCTTCAACGCCGGGTCGGTCGCCACTCATACGGTGCTCTCGCTGGGCGCCCTGGTGATGGTCTTCCCCTTCCTGTGGCAGCTGCTCACCGCGGCCAAGTCCCTCGCCGAGACGGCCAAGGTGCCGCCGACCTTCCTGCCCGACACCTGGAACTGGTCGAGCTTCGAGGAGGTCTTCTCCGCGCTGCCGTTCCGGGAGATGCTCTTCAACAGTGTCCTCAACACCGTGGGGCGCACGGTCGGGCAGCTGGTGTTCTGTTCCCTCGCCGCCTACGCCTTCGCGCGCATGCAGTTCCGGGGCCGCAACGTCCTGTTCGCGCTCTTCCTGTCCGTCCTCATGGTGCCGAGCTCGCTGCTCGTCCTGCCGCAGTACGACATCATCCAGCGGCTCGGCCTGCTCAACTCCGCGCCCGCGCTGTTCCTGCCCGGCATGTTCAGCGCGTTCGGCACGTTTATGCTGCGGCAGTTCTTCCTCACGCTGCCCAAGGAGCTGGAGGAGGCCGCGCGGATCGACGGAGCGGGGGCGTTCCGCATCTTCTGGTCGATCATGCTGCCGCTCGTGCGGCCCGCGCTCGCCGCGCTGGCCGTCATCACCGCGATGTGGTCGTGGAACGACCTCCTGTGGCCGCTGATCGTGAACACCGACCCGCAGAAGATGCCCATCAGCGCCGGACTGACCTCCCTGGAGGGGCAGTTCGAGACCAACTATCCCGTGATGATGGCCGGTTCGCTGATCGCGAGCCTGCCGATGCTCGTCGTCTACGTCTTCCTGCAACGGCACTTCGTGCAGAGCGTCGCGCTCTCCGGCTCCAAGAGCTGACCCCCGCCTCAGGACCACGAAACCTCACGACCACGAAAGGTAACTCTGCCCATGCGAATAGGCCTGATCGGCGCGGGCGGCATCGCCCGCGCCCATCTCCCCGGCTGGCTGGAACTGGGTGCGCGCGTCAGCGTGTACACCGTCGACGGCTCGGCGGAGAAGCTCGCCGCCGAGAACGCGGGGCGCGACATCGCCGTGGCGGGCAGCCTCGACGAACTGCTCGCCGACTGCACGGCCGTCGACATCTGCACCCCCACGCCCACCCACAAGGAACTCGCCCTCGCGGCCGTCGCGGCGGGCCGGCACGTCATCTGCGAGAAGCCGCTCGCGCTCGACGCCGCCGACGCCGAGGAGATCGCGGCAGCCGCCGAAGCGGCGGGAGTCAGGCTGCACCCGGCCCATGTCGTGCGGTACTTCCCGGCGTACGCGGCCATGCAACGGGCAGTGGCGAAGGGCGAGTTGGGCGACCTCGCGGTGCTGCGGTTCACCCGGGGCGGGGCGCGCCCGCAGTGGGCTCCCTGGTTCGCCGACCCCGCCCAGTCCGGCGGCGTGATCATGGACTTGATGGTGCACGACATCGACATCGCCCGCTGGATCGCGGGCGACGTGGTCCGCGTACACGCGCAGACGCGCGGCGTCGAGCACGCCACGGGCGCCGAGCGGGCCGAGGTCGTGTCGGCGACCGCCGTCCTCACCCACGCCTCCGGCGTGATCAGCCACATCACCGGTCTGTGGGGCCTCGCGGACCAGCAGTTCCGTACGACGTTCCGGGTCGCGGGCAGCGACGGACTTCTCCGGCACGACTCCACGTCCGTGCCCGGCTACCGCATCACCGCGCAGGGGGTGCGCGCGGCCAACGAGGGCATCCCGTCGAGCCCGATGACGGAGAGCCCCTACCTGTCCGAACTGCGGGAGTTCGCGGCCTCCTGGCAGGAGGGCGGCGGTGATCCCCGGGTGAGCGCCAGGGACGGGATCGAAGCGGTGCGGATCGCCGAGGCGGCGGTGGAGTCGAGCCGTACGGGCCGGGCGGTCGAGATCCGCACGGGTATCACGAGCACGAAGGGGGTCACGCGATGAAGGTCGCCGTGCTGTCGTTCGCCCATGTCCACGCGGCCGGATACCTGCGGCTTCTGTCCCGTATGCCGGGTATCGAGGTCATCGGCAGCGACCCGGACACCGCATCGGCCGCGCCCGGCGAGGTGCGGGGGCGCGCGTTCGCCGAGGAGATGGGGGTGGCGTACGCGGACACGTACGAGGAGGTGTTCGCCTGGGGCCCTGACGCGGTGATCGTCTGCTCCGAGAACGCCCGCCACCGGCCCTTGGTGGAGCTCGCCGCGTCGCACGGCGTGGACGTCCTGTGCGAGAAGCCCCTGGCCACGACCGTGACGGACGGCGAGGCGATGCTGGCGGCCTGCCGGGCGGCCGGAGTGCGGCTCGCGGTCGCCTTCCCGGTGCGCTTCAGCCCCGCGTACGCGGCCGTCAAGGCGGCCGTCGCTTCGGGGGACGCGGGCCGGGTCCTGACGGTGTCCGGCGCGAACAACGGGTCCATGCCGAGTGTCCGGCGCTGGTTCGCCGACCCCGAACTCGCGGGCGGGGGCGCCCTGATGGACCACACGGTCCACATCGCCGACCTCCTGGACGACCTCTTCGGCGAGGCCCGTCCCGTCGACGTGTACGCCCAGACGAACAACCGCATGTACGCGGGCGAGGTCGACGCCGAGACCAGCGGCCTGGTCACCGTGACCTACGACAACGGCTCGGTGGCCACCATCGACTGCAGCTGGTCGCACCCCCGCTCCCACCACTCCTGGGGCGGGCTCGAACTCACCGTGGTCGCCGAGCGGGCGACCCTGGAAATGGACGCCTTCGACCAGGCGGTCCACGGCTTCAGCGAACGCCGCGGCCAGGGCCTGGAACTCCCCTTCGGCGCCGATCTGGACGAGCTGATGCTGCGCGCGTTCCTGTACGGCCCCGGCGAGGGCGGCATGGACGTCGCCGACGGCGAGGGCGGCCTGCGGACACTGAAAATCGTGGCGGCGGGCTATGAATCGGCCCGGAGCGGGGTGCCGGTGGCGGTGGGCTGAGGGGTGTGGCGGGGGCGTCCGGGGGTCTCAGCCGCCGAAGAGCTGCGTCCAGTACGTTCCCGCCGAGCCGCCGCCCGCGAAGCCGACGCCGAGGTGGGTGAAGGCGGGCTTGAGGATGTTGGCCCGGTGGCCGGGGCTGTTCATCCAGCCGTCCACCACCTCGGCGGGCGTGCGCTGCCCGCAGGCGATGTTCTCGCCGATCGAGCGGTGCGCGCTGCCCGCGGCGGACGCGCGGTGCCAGGGTTCGCCGCCGTCCGGCGAGGTGTGGGCGTAGAAGGCGCGGGCGATCATGTCCGCGCTGTGGTTCTGCGCGGCCACGGTCAGGAGCGGGTCGGGGGACAGCGGCCGCAGACCGGCCGCCGTCCGCTCGGCGTTGGTGAGCCGCAGCACGGCGTTCCCCCACTCCGCGAGGCCCTGCGCCGTGAACGGGGCGGCCCACAGCGCCGTCCAGTAGAGGTCGCCGGAGCGTGCGTCGGCGGTGTGGGCCACCCCGACCTGCGTGTACGCCCGGCCGTGCACCGTACGCCGCGACTGCTCGCCCGAGAGGCAGTACTCCACGAAGTCGGCGGCCGTGCGCGGCCCGGACACCAGATGCTCGCCGATGGCCAGGTACGCGTACCCGCCCGCGACGACGCGCTGGTAGAGGGACGTGCCGTCCGCATGCTCCGAGCTGAGCACGGACCGCGCCGCCATCCCGGCGGCATGCGCGCTCGCGGCGGCCGTCAGCCGGGCGTCGAGCGTGACCGGCGGCGCGCCCACCGAAGCGCGCGAGGCGTTGACCAGCGGGAGGAACCCGTCGGGGTCGGCCGGCCCGGAAGAGGAACCCCCGGGCCGCAACGAACCGGCAGGAGCCCCCGGCCACGACCCGGACGAGGCGCCCGCCCGCGCACCGGACGAGGCGCCCGTCCGTGCACCGGAAGCGGCGCCCGGCCGCGCACCGAAAGCCACCGGCGGCTGCGGCGCCTCGTCCTGCGCCACCTCCACCCCGAAGTCCCTGGCCACCCCCGCGAGCCCGTCCGCGTACCCCTGGCCGATCGCCCGCAGCTTCCACCCCGGCCCCCGGCGGTAGATCTCCGCGAGCAGCAGCACCGTCTCGCGGTCGGGGCGCGGCGGTGTGAAACGGGCCACGAGCTGACCGCCGGGCCCGTGCACCTGGAGCGTGATGCCGGGAAGGCGGCCCAGGGGAGTGCCCGGCTCGGCGGGGCTGACGGCAACGGTGACGCGGCTGGCACCGGCGCGCAGATGCCGCCCGTCGACCGTGACGGAGTCGCCCCGGAGCCGGGCGCCGGGCGCGGCGGGCTGGTTGTAGAAGACGAAGTCGCCGTCGCCCGCGACCTTCCCGCCGTCACCCGTGACGATCACGGACAGGTCGAAGGGCCCCGGCACCCGCAGCGTGACGGCGCCGTCCGGCAGCGGCACGTTCCCCCCGGCGACCAGCTCGTTCATGCAAGGACAACGCGAGAGCGCCACCACCGGGTTCCCGGCAGGACCGGGTGCCGCACAGGACGGCACGGCAGGGGCGGAAGGGCGCTGAGACCGGAGCCGGATCCGCGCCGAAATCGGCGGGTATTAGCGTGGGGTCCACGGGAAAGCACAATTCACCGACAGGATCCGAGGTGCCCGGCAGATGGCAAGCCGCAGGGAGAGCCGTACCCAGCTCGTCGAAGGACTCATGGAGCGGTTCCCGCAGGTGCCGCGAGAGGCGGTGATCAAGGAGGACCTGCTCAGGGGCGGAATGGCCTTCGACGAGTCCGCCCTGAGCGACAACGAAGGGGGCGAGGTCAAGCCGAAGTCGTACTTCATCTTCTCCTTCGACCACAGCACCCTGCCCGAGCTCGGCGCCGCGGCCCTGCGCCGCCCGCCCGAGGAGATCGTTCTCACCGGCGGCCCTTACGACCTGCGCCGCACGGTCGTCTCGGTCCGCGTGAACCCCTCGTCGCCCTACCGCGTGGCCGCGGACGACGACGGCGTCCTGGGCCTCTACCTGGACGGCGTGCGGATCTCCGACGTGGGCCTGCCGCCGATGCCGGACTACTACCGGCACACGCTGGAGAACGGCAAGTCCGTCATGGAGGTGGCGCCCACCATCCAGTGGGGCTACCTGATCTACCTGACCGTCTTCCGGGTCTGCCAGTACTTCGGCGCCAAGGAGGAGTGCGGGTACTGCGACATCAACCACAACTGGCGCCAGCAGAAGGCCGCGGGCCGCCCCTACACGGGCGTGAAGCCGATGGACGAGGTCCTCGAAGCCCTCGCCATCATCGACAAGTACGACACCGCGAAGTCCTCCACCGCGTACACGCTCACCGGCGGTGCCATCACCTCGAAGCTCCAGGGCAAGGACGAGGCCGACTTCTACGGCCAGTACGCCAAGGCCATCGAGGAGCGCTTCCCCGGCCGCTGGATCGGCAAGGTCGTCGCGCAGGCGCTGCCCAAGGCGGACGTGCAGCGTTTCCACGACTACGGCGTGCGGATCTACCACCCCAACTACGAGGTGTGGGACCCCTACCTCTTCGAGCGCTACTGCCCCGGCAAGGAGCGCTACGTGGGCCGTGACGAGTGGCACCGCCGCATCCTGGACTCCGCCGAGGTCTTCGGGCCGCGCAACGTCATCCCGAACTTCGTGGCGGGCGTGGAGATGGCGGAGCCGTTCGGCTTCAAGACGGTCGGCGAGGCCATCGACTCCACCGTCGAGGGCCTGCAGTACTTCATGTCGCGCGGCATCACGCCCCGCTTCACCACCTGGTGCCCGGAGCCCACGACACCGCTGGGCAAGGCGAACCCGCTGGGTGCCCCGCTGGAGTACCACGTACGTCTCCTGGAGGCGTACCGCGCGACGATGGAGGACAACGGCCTGTCGTCGCCGCCCGGATACGGTCCTGCGGGGCCGGGGCGCGCGGTGTTCTCCGTCTCCTCCTTCATGGACAGCCTGGCCCCCGAGGCGGCTGCCCCCGAGGACCAGGTGTCGCAGACCGCGGCCACCGGCAGGGCCTAGGCCGACGCCTCCGCGGCGTCTACGCGGCCGGTCACCAGCAGGTCGCCGTCCGGCAGACGCCGCGCGAGGTGACCGGTGCGGAAGTAGCCGTCGGCGGTGAAGCAGCGTGCGTTGAGCACGGGCGCACGGTAGTAGCCGCGCGGGGTGTACGGGCCGCGGGCGAGGAGCTCGCCGGCCTCCCCGTCGGGCACGTCCTTGCCGTCGGCGCCGGCCACGCGGATCTCGTCGTCCGGCGAGAGCGGGCGGCCCCGCGTGGCCGGCCCGGTCTCCTCCGGACCGTCGGGCCGGGCGAGGACGAGGAGACCCTCGGCCATGGCGAAGACCCGCTGCACGCGGCGGCCGAGGCCGTCGGTGGCCACCGGCTCGGCGGTCTCCCGGTCGGTGGGCGCGCCGCCGAGCTGCACCAGCCGCAGACTGCTCATGTCGGCCCCGGCCCCGGCCGCGGGCAGCGCGTCGAGCCAGAGCCGGGCGGTGGCGGGCGTGAGGGACGTGACGGTGACGCGCTCCCGCCCGACGGCCGCAAGGCCAGCAGCCGGTGACCGGTCCTCGGGCAGGACCACGGTGCCGCCCGCGCAGAGGGTGCCGAGGATGCCGGGGCAACCGAAGGCGAGGTTGGACCCGGCGGGCAGCGCGGCGAGGTATACGTCGTCCTCGGTGAGCGACACCGCATCGGCGGCGGCCCGCGCCTGGTAGGCGTAGTCGTTGTGGGTACGCGCGATGAGCTCGGGCGGCGAGGCGGCGCCTTCTGCTGTGCCTTCGGCGACTTCGGTGTCTTCGGAGAGCAGGAAGAACGCCACCTGGTCGGCGCTCTGGTCGAGTGCCGGACCGGGCGGGGCGTCGACGGAGCCCAGCGGGAAGTAGTGACAGCCCGACGGATCGGTCGTCATGCCGCCGTACGGGGATGCGGTGCCGGGCGCCTCAAGGGTGAACACCCGCCGCAGAAAGGCCCCTTGGGCCGCGATGTCCGCGGCCATCGCCGTGTGGTCGAAGCCTTCGTACGTCGAGGGCCCGACGTAACCGGCGGCCTGGCTGACCCGCGCGACGTGCGCCATCTCGGACGCGCGGCGCGAGAGGGGACAGATCACGGGGATCGCGCCGACGCGCATCAGCGCGAACACGGTGACGACGAACTCGGGGACGTTCGGAAGCTGGACCATCACCCGCTGCCGGGGCCGGACGCCGCGCAGCCGGAATCCGGCGGCCGTGCGGTCCACGCGCCGGTTCAGATTCGCGTACGTGAGGCGGGTGGCGCCGTGCACGAGCGCGGTCCGCGGTCCGTATTGCAGGGCCCAGCCGCGTAGCAGGTTCTCCAGGGTGTTGCCGCGCCAGTGCCCGGCCGACCAGTAGCGGTCGGCGAACTCCGGGGGCCAGGGCGTGCAGCCGTCGAGCATGGTTGGCATGCGCTGGTCGCGTCCCCTTCCGGCTCTCGATTCCGGGGAACGACCCCGCTGTCCTGACCCGGCAACCCAATCGGTCGGCGCCCGCTCACCGCAATGTGCTTTTCGAACCAGGAACGCTGAATTCCGTCGGCGGAAAGTCCAATGGGGATTGCTGTCGCACACAATCCGGTGGGGAATGCGCGGCATGCGCATTCCCCACCGGTGGAACTCAAGACCTGCCCTGGTGCCGACCCGCGCGTCAACTGCCGACGTACCAGGTGAATCCGCCGTTGGACGCGGCGACGGAAATCAGCACGATGAACAGGATGACGTCGACGATACCGAGGATGACGGCCGCCTTGGCCATGCCGCCGCTGCCCTTGGCGGCCCTCTGGCGCAGGGCGACGGCACCGAAGATGATCGCGAGCGGCCCGAGGACGAAGTTGAGGAAGAACACCCCGACGATGCCGCAGACGAGTCCGGCTACTGCGAGACCATTCGTCCGGGAGGCGGAAGAGGCCGCTGACGAACCACCGAAAGCCGACATGATCACACTCCTTGGAGATCGCATTTCAGCCTTGCGTGCCTTGCGTGACGAAACTCCGAGTGCCCGGGTATTCAGTACGTAATCAGCCGACCGGATTTCATGGTTGAGGATTCATCTTGCGGCGGGGTCCGGATCCTG
>NZ_JBNNJZ010000143.1:0-6965 GCF_050270335.1 Streptomyces sp. NPDC059900 | reverse complement strand
GATCACCCGAGTCGTTCGATCGCCGAGAGGACCCGGCGCATGCCGTCCTCCCTGGCGAGAGCGGCGGAGATGTCACGGGCGCGTGCGCGCAGGGCAGGGCTGTGGACGACGTCGCCGAGCGCGGCGGACAGCCGCTCCGCGGTGAGGCGCTGGAAGCGCAGCGGACGCGGTGCGACGCCCAGGCCGTGCAGCCGGGCGGCCCAGAAGTGCTGGTCCAGCTGGACCGGGACCGGGACGGCGGGGACCCCGGCGCGCAGTCCGGCCGCGGTGGTGCCGGCGCCCGCGTGGTGGACGACGGCGGCGGTCCTGGGGAACAGCCAGGCGTGCGGCACTTCCCGCACGGTGATCAGATCGTCGTTCTCGGCGTGCAGGTCGCTCCAGCCCGCCTGGATGATTCCGCGTACCCGCGCCCGGCGCAGGGCATCGGCGAGCAGGGCGCTCAGCCGCTGTGCGTCGGCGGTGACGCAGCTGCCGAAGCCCGCGAAGACCGGGGGTGGGCCCGCTTCGAGGAAGTCGAGGAGCCGCGGCTCCGGCTGCCAGCCGGGCGGGGTCTGCGGCCACCAGTAGCCGCTGACCTCGTGCCCTTCGGGCCAGTCCGCCGGGCGCGGGACGACCCGTGGGCTGAAGCCGTGCAGGACGCTGCGCCCGCGCGGCATGGCCGGCATGCCGCCGAACCTGCGCCGTGGCAGTCCCAGTTCGCGGCGCAGTTCGGTGACGGCGGGGGTGAAGACGCGGTCGCTACCGGCCCACAGGACATGGCCCGCGAGGCGGTTGCCGTGCGATCCGAACGAGCGGGCGCCGGTCATGATCGGCGGAAAGGCGCCGGTGGGCTGCACCGGCTGGAGGTAGACGCCGATGCTCGGCAGCCGCAGCGCCTCGCCGAGCACGGCGCACGCAGGGTCGGTGACCGTGGAGCTCAGCACCACGTCGGCGCCCTGCCGCACGGCGTCCGCGACGCCCCGGGTCAGCCGGGGCATGAACGCCCGTGCCATGCGGGCCACTCGCGCCATCTCCACGGGCGGGCTCGTCGCTCTGGCCAGACCCTGGCCGCCCCGCGAGGCCAGCTCCTGGCGCGGATCGACGGGCAGGGCCCGGAAGCCGAGACCGTGGACGGTCACCGCCTGTTCGAAGCGCTCGTGGGTGGCCAGGGCCACCTCGTGGCCCGCGGAGCGCAGCCGGACGCCAAGACCGGTGTACGGAGCGACGTCGCCCCAGCTGCCTGCGGTCACGATCAGTACGCGCACCGCGACAGGATGCCAGACGGCGGCGGCCTCAGGGCCCGTCCGACGCGGCAAGCGCCGCAAGAAGACGATCGGCCTCCGCCGTCACCGAGGCGAGGGCGGCCCCGGGGTCGGGCGAGCGGGCCAGGAGCATGCCCGCCTCGCACAGCGCGCCGAACATCATCTGGCAGCGCACGTTCAGATCTCCCTCGCCGATGTGGCCCGCTGCCGCCGCGGCCCGCATGCCGCCCGTGAGGACCCGCAGCGTATGGGCGTACTCGATCGCGCGCACGGTCTCCCAGCCGAGGACCGCGGGCGCGTCGAGCAGCACGATCCGCCGGAACCCCGGATCGAGGCAGTGCTCCAGGAAGCGGTGGCAGCCGCGTCGCAGCGCGGACCAGGCGTCGGGCTTCTCGGCCGCCGCCCGCTCCAACTCGGCGGCGATCTCCTCCTGTTCGCGGACGAACACCGCGTGGAAGAGGGCCGCCTTGCCGTCGAAGTGGTGGTAGGCCGCGCCTTTGGTGACTCCGGCGGCGGCCGCGACGGCGACGATCGACGTCGTCGCGTACCCGTCCCGGCCGAAGAGCCGCTGTGCGGCGGCGACGAGTTGCGCGGTGGTCGCGTCGGAGCGTTCCGCCTGTGTACGGCGGGCAGTTGGCCGCGCTGACGGTTCCTGCGGGATCACGGTCGGCTCCTCTTGACGAACATACTCAGGGTACGTAGGTTCCGCACCAGTTGCATACCTTCGGTATGAAAGCGAGTCGAGCATGACAAAGCCGCTCTTCGCGATCTACGGAGCCTACGGCCACACCGGGCGCCTCGTGGCCGCCGAACTCCTCGCCAGAGATGCGCGGTTACTCCTGGCCGGCCGGGACGCCGCGGGGCTGAACGCGATGGCCGACGAGCTCGGCGGCCCCGCCGCGGGGGAGCGGGTACGGACCCGCACCGCCCCCGTGGACGACGCCGCGGCCCTGCGCGAGGTGATGACCGAGGCCGATGTCCTCATCCAGTGCGCGGGCCCCTTCGCCGTCACCGGCGCGCCCCTCGCCACCGCCGCCGCGGAAGCGGGCTGCCACTACATCGACCACGCCCTCGAACCCCACCACGTAAAAGGCGTCTTCGACACCGCGCAGGCCACGGCCCAGCGCACCGGCGCCGTCATGATCCCCGGCCTGAGCTTCTACGGCGGCCTCGGCGATCTGCTGGCCGGGGCGGTGTCGGACGGCATCGCGGACATCGACCGGATCGTCGTCGCGTACGCCGTGAACGGCTGGCGCCTTACCACCGGCGCCAAGAACACGGCGACCCTCCTCTTCGCCGCCACCGAACGCCTCACCTTCGGCGACGGCGCCCTGCACGCGGGCTACGTCGAACCGCGCAACGCCGTCTTCCCCTTCCCGCCGCCGCTCGGCCCGCGCACGATGATCGCGCCGTTCCCGTCGAGCGAGGTCGTCACCGTGCCCCGCCACGTCCCCGTACGCAACATCGACCTGATGCTCAGCACCAGCGCCTTCGAGGCGCAGGACGCCTTCGAGAGCGAGCACATCGGCGCGGACGAACGGGCGGCCACCGACTTCACCGTCGCCGTCCAGGCGATCCGGGAAGGCGGCAGCGCGGCCGGGCAGTTGACCGGCCACGACCTGTGGCGGGCCGGGGCGCTGGCCTCGGTCGAGGCGGCGGTGCGGATCGCGGAGGGCAGGGGCCCGGCGAAGACAGGGGTCCTCGCGCCGGGAGAGGCGTTCGCGGCGGAGCCGTTCCTGCGGGCACTGGAGCGGCGGGGCGCGTTCACGCTCACGCTGCGGGGGGAGGGGTGAGAATGCCTGCGGACGAACTGGTCCTCGTCACCGGAGCGGCGGGCGGACAACAGGGCTCCACCGGCCGCCACGTGGCGCGGCTGCTCCTTGACCGCGGTCAGGCCGTACGTGCCTTCGTGCGCACCGACGACGCGCGCGCCGCCGAGCTGCGGGGGATGGGCGCGGAAGTGGTCGTCGGCGACCTGCGGGAGATCGGGGACGTGAGCGCGGCGGTGCGGGGTGTGCGGCGCGCCTTCTTCACGTACCCGGTGACCGACGGCCTGCTCGAGGCGACCGGCACGTTCGCGGCGGCGGCCCGGCGGGAGGGCCTCGAACGCGTCGTCGAGGTGTCCCAGCTTGCGGCGGCGCCGGACGCGGGAACGCCCCGGATGCGGCAGCACTGGGTCGCCGAGGAGGTCTTCGACTGGGCGGGGGTCGGCGCGGTGCATCTGCGGGCCGGGGTCTTCTTCGAGAACCTGGACTTCCTGGTACGGGCGGGCGCCGGCCGCGAACTCGCGATGCCGCTCGGCTCCCTGGACACCGTGCTCCCGCTGGTCGCGGGGCGGGACGTGGCCCGGGTGGCGGCCGGCCTCCTCGCGCCTCCCGCGCCGCCGTGCCCCGATCCCGTGGTGCTCCTGACGGGGCAGGTGCTCACGGTGGCCGAGATCGTGGACACGTTCGGCGGCGGCCTGAAATACGTGGACGTGTCGCCGGAGGAGTGGCGCGAGAGGGCCATGACTCTCTACGGAGACACACATGTGGTGGCCCACCTGGACAAACTCTGGGAACTGTTCCGCCTGATCGGCGCACACCACGAGCTGTACGAGGTGACGCCGTCGATCGAACGCTTCGGAGGCAGGGCGCCGGGGACGCTGGCGGAGTTCGTACGGGGAATCTAGCCCGTCCGGCGTTTGAGGACGAACTCGGCGAAGCCGGTGATAACGGCCGCCGGAGGTACTTGGCCCCCGCGCCAGCGGGTTTTCGGGAAGGGGTGGGGTTGGGGAATGATCGATCAAACGGCGACCCCGTCGACCCCGACCCCGCCCTCCGGAGGATCACGTGAACCACCCCGTCACCGTAGTAACCGGCGGCAGCCGCGGTATCGGCGCGGCCATCTCCACCCGCCTGGCCAAGGACGGCCACCACATCGCCCTCGGCTACCACTCCGACGCCGACGCCGCGGAGAAAGTGGCCGCGGAGATCCGCGCGGCAGGCACGGCCTGCGTCACCGTCCGCATGGACACCGCCGACGAAGCGGACGTGGACCGCCTCTTCGAGACCGCGGCCGGGGAACTGGGCCCGGTCACGGGACTGGTGAACAACGCCGGAATCGGCGCCCCGGTGGGCCCCCTCGCAGAGGCCGACGCCACAGCCATGCGCCGCGCGCTCGACGTGAACGTACTGGGCTATCTCCTGTGCGCCCGCCGCGCGGTCCGAGACATGACGCGCAACGGCACCGGCACCGCTACCGGCGGCGGCATCGTGAACATCTCCTCCGCCGCGGCGACCCTCGGCGCCCCCGGCGAGTACGTCCACTACGCCGCCGCCAAGGGAGCCGTCGACACGATGACGATCGGTCTGGCGAAGGAGGTCGCGGCGCACGGCATCCGCGTCAACGCCGTCGCCCCGGGAGTGATCTGGACCGAGTTCCACGCGGACCCGCAGCGCCCGGCGAAGCAGGCCGCGGGCATCCCCCTGGGACGCTCGGGGCAGCCGGAGGAGATCGCGGCGGCCGTCGCCTGGCTGCTCTCGGACGAGGCTTCGTACGCGACGGGCACGATCCTGCGCGTCGCGGGCGGCAGGTAAGCCCACCCCAGACGGCAGCAGACGGCAGCAGACGGAAGCAAACAAGAAGGACAGGCAAGGTCAGCGGACCGGCCCGCCCGCCCCCGCCCGCCCTCCGGAGTCCCTACGCTGGGCGCATGATCACCCAACCCGCCCGCATCACCCCGGACGTCGTCATGCGCCGGGCAACGCTGGAGGACGCGGGCGGACTTGCCCGCACCCGGCTGCGCAGCCGCGCCCACCTGGAGCCCTGGGAGCCCACCAGGCCCGAGGACTACTTCACCACGCAGGCACAGACCGCCCGGCTCCGCGTCCAGCTGGAGGACTGCAAGGCGGGACGCGTGGTGCCGTGGGTGCTCGACCGCGAAGGGGACATCGTCGGCACGGTCACCCTGTCCGCCATCGTGCTCGGCCCCCTGCGCAGCGGAAACCTCGGCTACTGGATCGACGTGGACCACGTCGGCAAGGGTCTCGCCACCGCCGCGGTGACCCACGCCTGCACGGCCGCCGACGCCGAACTGGGCCTGCACCGCATCGAGGCGGGCACCCTCCTGGACAACGTGCCCTCGCAGCGGGTCCTTGCCAAGTGCGGCTTCGAGGAGTTCGGTGTCGCGCCGGAGTTCCTGCACATCAACGGCGCCTGGCGTGACCACCGCCTCTTCCAGCGGATCCTCAACGACCGCACACCGTAGAACGGCCGCACCCTCCGGGCAATCCGGAGGGTGCGGCCGTACGAGGGAGGTCTGCCGACCGCTAGACGATGTCCTCCGCGATCTCCGCCTGCTCCCGCTCGGACCCGTACGCCGACGGTGTGCTGTAGGAGCGCCGGGCCACGAACCACCACACCGTGGCGAGGGTGAGGACCACGGCGAGCGCGATCGACGCGTAGTTCATCGAGTCGACCGTCACCGGCGAGACCTGCGGCAGGCAGAACAGGACCGTCACGAACGCCACCCAGATCACCGCGATCCAGCCGACGGGCTTGCTCCAGCGGCCCAGGTTCCACGGGCCCTTCTCGAAGCGGTCTCCCGCCCGGAGCCGCAGGAAGATCGGAATGGCGTACGCGGGCGTGATGCCGATGACGTTGATGGCGGTCACGGCCGTGTACGCGGTCGTCGAGTACAGGGACGGCAGCGCGATCACCGCGGCGAGACCGACCGAGAGCCACACCGCGGGCACCGGCACCTGGGTGCGCGAGCTGACCTTGCGCCACACCTTCGAGCCGGGCAGCGCGTTGTCACGGCTGAACGCGAACACCATGCGGCTGGCCGCGGCGGTCTCGGCGTTGCCGCAGAACAGCTGCGCCACGATGACGATGAGCAGCAGGGCGGTGGCGCCCGCCTCGCCGATGGCGTCGATCATGATCTGGGCCGGCGGCACACCGGTCTCGGTGGCCTGGGTGCCCGCGTAGTCCTGGATCGCGAACGTCAGACCGGCAAGCAGGATGAAACCGGCGATCCAGGAGGCCCAGATGGCGCGCACGATGCCGCGCGCCGCGGTCACCGAGGCGTTGGAGGTCTCCTCCGAGAGGTGCGCGGAGGCGTCGTACCCGCAGAAGGTGTACTGCGCCAGGAGCAGGCCGATCGCCGTGACGTAGAGCGGGTTGTCCCACCCGGTGTCGTTGACGAACTCACCGAAGACGAAGCCGGGGGACTGGTGGTGGTCCGGCACGATCGCGAGGACACCCACGATCACGGCGACACCGGCCACGTGCCACCACACGCTGATGGAGTTCAGCAGACTCACCAGACGCACGTTGAACAGGTTCAGTACGGCGTGCAGGAGCAGGATGCACAGGAAGATCACAAAGGTCTTCTCCGGCGTGGGCGTGAAGCCGAACTTGAGGTTCAGGAACGCCCCGGAGAAGAGTGCGGCGCCGTAGTCGATGCCGGCTATCGCGCCGAGCAGGCCGAGCAGGTTCAGCCAGCCCGTGTACCAGCCCCAGCGGCGCCCGCCGAGCCGGTCGGCCATGTAGTAGAGGGCCCCCGACGTCGGGTACGCGCTGGTGACCTCGGCGAGTGCCATGCCCACGAAGAGCACGAAGAGGCCGACGCCCGCCCAGCCCCAGAGCATGACGGCGGGGCCGCCGGTGCCGAGCCCGAAGCCGTACAGGGTCATGCAGCCGGAGAGGATGGAGATGACGGAGAAGCTGATGGCGAAGTTGCCG
>NZ_JBNNJZ010000142.1:0-16977 GCF_050270335.1 Streptomyces sp. NPDC059900 | reverse complement strand
CGTGAACGGTCAGTCGGGCATTACGGTGGGACACGAAGACCTCCGTGCGGTGCAGTCCTAGACAGCTCCACCACACCGGAGGTCTTCGCCATGATCAAGCCCGGACGGTGTTAACAACGCTCGTGATCAATACACCTAGAGCCCCGCCCGGGCCGCCGTCGCGTCCAGGGACTCCAGTACGGCGCCGGGGTTGCCGCCCTTGGTGACGGCGGCCCCGATCTCCTTGCGGATGGCGGCCCGTACGGTCGGCCAGGAGCGCATGCCGACCGGCTGGAACTGCGCCTGCGGCATCTGGTCGATGAACTTCCACAGCGGGCGCTGGGCCGTGTCCGCGCGCAGCGCCGACGACGCGGAACTGGTCACCGGGAGCGCGGCCTGCCCGCCGCCGTACGCCTTCGCCGACTTGTGGCCGTAGAGGTAGCCGAGGAACGTGCCGCACGCGTCGCTGTGGCCGTTCTCCTTGAACGCCATCAGCCAGTCGCTCAGACCCACCGGTGCCGCCGCCCCGCCGAGCCGGCTGGGGAACGCGGCATGCGCGTAAGGGAACTTGACCTTGTCGGCGGTGCCCATGAGCACCGGGTGCGCGATCAGCATTCCGATCCGGCCGCGCATGAACTGCTCGTACGCGGCGGTCCTGTTGAGCCCGGCCGGGTCCGGCCCCGCGAGGCCCTTGGCCACCAGCTCGTCCCGCAGCCAGGTCAGTGTCCGTACGTTGCTCGCGGTGTGGAAGTCGTAGCCGCCGGCCAGGGCCGCGTAGCCGCCTTCGTCCGCGAGCAGCCAGGACAGGGTCTCGTCCTCGGCGGCCTCGGGGCCCAACTGCAGCCCGTACGGGGTCTTCACGCCGATCCCCTTCAGCGCCTGGGCCGCCGCTCGCAGCTCGTCCCAGGAGGTGGGGGCGCCGCTGATGCCGGCCTGCTTGAAGAGGGCCGTGTTGTAGAAGAGGCGCGGGGTGCTGGCGAGGAAGGGGATGCCGTACTGGATGTGCTTGACCGATCCGGCTTCGGCGTACGAGCGGGTGAAGTCGGCCTCGGTGCGGATGTCGAAGAGGTCGGAGGCGCCGTAGAGCTGGTCGTCCTCGGCGTACGGGGCGAAGACGTTCGACTGTGCGATGTCGGGGGCGTTGCCGTCCTTCACGCGGCGGGCGAGCGTCCGGTCCAGTTTGTCGAAGGGGACGCGTTCCAGGGCGATCTTGATGGTGGGGTGCGCCTTCTCGAAGGCGCCGACCAGGCCGTCCCACTGGTCGCCGATGGAGGAGCCGACGCTCTTGTCGTAGCTGGCGACGAGAAGTCTGAGGGTGGTGTCGCCGGATGACGAGCAGCCGGTGAGGCCGAGGGAGAGACCGAGCGTGGAGGCACCGGTCAGGCCCGCGAGGCCGGCCGAGCTGGTCAGGAACTGTCGACGACGCACCGGGCTTGCCACCTTCTTGGACGTACTTGATCTGCCACGCACTCGTGTGGCGGCTCATGCGGTGGCAGATTCTGCCACACAGGCATAGCGCGCCGAATTGGCCCTGCTCGGGTACCTGCGGCTTGCTGGCATAACCTGCCTCGCATGCCCGCAAGTTCGCTCGACTCGCCCGAATCGTCTGGATCTCCCGGCTCGCTCACCGAGCGCCGCAAGGCGGAGACGCGCCTGGACATCGCCCGTACGGCTGCCGCGCTCTTCGTCGAGAACGGGCTGCGCGGCACCCGTGCCGAGGACATCGCCCGCGCGGCGGGCGTCGCGCCGCGCACCTTCTACCGCTACTTCGCGACGAAGGAGGAGGCCGTCGCGCCGCTCTTCGCCGCCGGTGCGCAGCAGTGGGCCGAGGCGGTACGGGACGCGCCCGCGGGGCTCTGCGTGCGGGACGCGCTGCTGCATGCGGCGGCGCGGGCGCTGGTCCCGGACAGCGATGCCGCGCCGGGGGTCGCCATCGGGGACGCGGAGGCGCTGGAGTGGGTGCGGGCGCTGCTGCGGATGGTGACGGCGGGGGAGAGCGCCGCGCTGCGGGCGGTGTGGTCGGACGCGTGCCACGTCTCGGAGGAGACGCTGATCTCCGTCCTGGCGCAGCGGGAAGGCGGCGGCGCGGGGGAGGTGCCGTCGCTGGAGCTGCGGCTGGCCGCGGGGGTCGCGAGCGCGGCGGTACGGGTGGCGGTGGAGACATGGGCCTCGGGGGACGACTCGGCGGGCGGCGCGGGCGGGCCCGCGGCCCTGGCCGCGCGCTGCATCGAGGCACTGGAGGGCTTCCGCTGGCCGTAGTGCGGTGCGGCCTGACTCGTTTCGGAAGTCCGTTTGTGTCTGTGTGAGGTCCGAGCCTGTTTACTTTGGCGAAATCCAGCCGTAGCCTGCAAGTGAACCCACACACTCGGGCATCAGGCGGAGGCGAACGGACATGTACGCACCGGAGCGGCAGCAGGAGATCCTGCGGCTCGCGCGCGACGGCGGGCGGGTCGACGTGCTGTCGCTCGCCGAGGAGTTCAAGGTCACCGCCGAGACCATCCGGCGCGACCTGAAGGCCCTCGACCGGGCCGGGCTCGTGCGCCGCGTGCACGGCGGCGCCATCCCGGCCGGACGCCTCGACTTCGAGCCCGACCTTGCGGAACGCGAGGGGACGGCGGCCGGCGAGAAGGACCGCATCGCGCACGCCGCCCTCGCCGAGCTGCCGGCCGAGGGCAGCGTCATCCTCGACGCGGGCTCGACGGTGGCCCGCCTCGCGGCCTCCCTCCCGCTGGAAGCGACGTTCACCGTCGTCACGCACGGACTGCCCACCGCCGCCCGCCTCGCCGACCACCCCGGCATCCAGCTCCATCTCATCGGGGGCCGCGTCCGCAGCCGTACGCGCGCCGCGGTCGACGCGTGGGCGCTGCGGGCGTACGCCGAGATCCGCGCCGACGTCCTCTTCGTCGCCGCCAACGGCTTCTCCGCCGAAGCCGGTCTGACCACCCCCGACCTCGCCGAAGCGGCCGTCAAGCGCGCGGCGATCGGCGCGGCCCGCCGCGTGGTGCTCCTCGCGGACTCCGCCAAGCACGGGCAGGAGCACTTCGCGCGCTTCGGCGGACTCGACGACGTGGACCTGCTCATCACCGACACCGGGCTCAGCCCCGAGGACGCCGCCGCGATCGAGAGCGGCGGCACGGAGGTGATCCGGGCATGAACGGCACGGACCCGAACGCGGCCGGCAGCAGCAACAGCAGCAACGACGGCGACAACGGCAACAGTGACAACAGTGGCACCACGCAGGTCGGCAACGAAACGGTACGTACGCGCATGATCCTCACCGTCACCCCCAACCCCTCCCTCGACCGCACCTACGAGGTCCCCTCGCTGGACCGCGGCGAGGTCGTCCGGGCCACCGGCGACCGGATGGACCCGGGCGGCAAGGGCGTCAACGTATCGAGGGCGGTCGCGGCGGCGGGGGCGGAGACACTCGCCGTCCTGCCGCTCGGCGGTGCGCCCGGCGCGCTCGTCGACCAACTCCTCGACGAGCAGGGCATCAAGGTCGCCCCGGTGTGGGTCGCGGGCCAGACCCGCTCCAACATCGCAGTCGCCGAACCGGATGGCACCCTCACCAAGATCAACGCTGCTGGGCCCGAACTGACATCGGACGAAGCCGAGTTGCTGCTCTCCGCGGTGCGGGAGCGGTCCGCGGGTGCCGACTGGATCGCCTGCTGCGGCAGCCTCCCGCGCGGGCTCGCCCCCTCCTGGTACGCCGATCTGGTGGCCCGCGCGCACGCCGCGGGCGCCCGTATCGCCCTGGACACCTCGGGCCCCGCGCTGCTCGCGGCGCTCGCCGAGCGTCCCGACGTCGTCAAGCCGAACGCGCAGGAGCTCGCCGAAGCGGTGGGCCGCCCCCTGGCGACGGTCGGCGACGCGGTCAAGGCCGCGGAGGAGCTTCGGGCGTCGGGAGCGCGGGCCGTGCTCGCCAGCCTCGGCGCGGACGGCCAGCTCCTGGTGGACGACTCGGGCACGTACTTCGGCAGTGCTCCGGTCGACGCCGTACGCAGCAACGTCGGCGCCGGTGACTCCTCCCTGGCCGGTTTCCTCATCGCGGGCGGCACCGGCCCCGCCGCCCTCGCCTCGGCCGTGGCGCACGGCGCGGCAGCCGTCCAACTCCCCGGCAGCGCGATGCCGACCCCGTCCGACCTCGCGCCCGACGCCGTCACGGTCACCTCCGAGGTCCCCCTGGACCGCGTACTGACGGAGCCGGCGTCATGACGCCCCAGCTCCAGCCCCGGCCCCGCATTCACCTCCAGCCCTGGCTTCACCTCCAGCCCCACCCCCGCAGTTTCAGCTCAGCCCCCGTCCCCACCCCCGCCCTCCGGGCGATACGCGTGCGAAGGAGCCCGCGATGAGCGAGATGATCACCGCGGAACTGGTCGACCTCGAAATCGACCGGTCCGCCGGAACCAAGGAAGCGGCGGCCCGTGCCCTCGCCGAGCGCATGGTGGCCCTGGGCCGGGTGACCGACCTGGAGGGATTCCTCGCCGACGTGGCGGCCCGCGAGGCGCAGATGCCGACCGGCCTCGACGGCGGCATCGGTATCCCGCACTGCCGCAGCGCCCACGTCACCGAGCCGACCCTGGCCTTCGGCCGCTCGGCCGACGGCATCGACTTCGGGGCGCCGGACGGGCCTGCCGACCTGATCTTCCTGATCGCCGCTCCGGCGGGCGCCGACGACGCCCACCTGACCATCCTGTCGTCGCTCGCACGCCAGTTGATGGACGAGGAGTTCACCGGTGCCTTGCGGGCTGCGTCCGATCCGGCTTCGGCAGCGGCGCTGATCGCCGGGGATACGGCCGCCGCCGCTGTGGGCGGCAGTTCCGCTGGGGCGGAACGGGCGGGCACAGCCCCCGACGCCGGGCAGCCGCCCCAAGAGGCGCCCGGCGAAGAGGTTCCTACGTTCAGAATCGTCGCCGTCACCTCCTGCCCCACAGGCATCGCCCACACCTACATGGCAGCCGAGTCCCTGGAGAACGCCGCCCGCGAGGCAGGCGTAGAGCTGACGGTGGAGACCCAGGGCTCCGCGGGCTTCACCCGCCTCGACCCGGCGGTCCTAGCCACCGCGGACGCGGTCATCTTCGCGCACGACGTCCCCGTACGGGAGAAGGACCGTTTCGCCGGTAAGCCCACCGTCGATGTCGGCGTGAAGGCGGGCATCAGCAGGCCCGCCGAGCTCATCGCGGAGGTCCGGGCGAAGGCGGCCCGTGGCGAGACCACCGCGGACGTCGGCCCGAGTCCGGTCGACAACGCAGGTGACAGCGGCGACGGCTACGGCACCAAGCTGCGCAAGTGGCTGATGTCCGGCGTCAGTTACATGGTCCCGTTCGTCGCCGCGGGCGGCCTCCTCATCGCGCTCGGCTTCGCCATCGGCGGCTGGAAGATCGACAAGGCGCCGTCCGTCGCCGAGCACTTCGTGTGGACGGACACCACCAGCTGGGCCGCGCTCCTCTTCCAGATCGGCGGGCTCGCCTTCGCCTTCCTGGTGCCGGTCCTCGCGGGCTACATCGCGTACGGAATGGCCGACCGGCCAGGGCTCGTACCCGGATTCGTCGGCGGCTCCGTCGCCGTCACCATCAACGCGGGCTTCCTCGGCGGCCTCGCCGCAGGTCTGATCGCGGGCGCGGTCGTCATGGGCATCCAGCGCGTGCGGATCCCGGCGGTCCTGCGCGGCATCATGCCGGTGGTCGTGATCCCGCTGATCTCCTCCGCGGTCGTCGGCTTCCTGATGTTCCTCGTCATCGGCAAGCCCATCGCCGAGTTGCAGAGCGCGCTCACCGACTGGCTCGAAGGCCTGTCCGGCGCCAACGCCATCATCCTCGGCGTCATCCTCGGCCTGATGATGTGCTTTGACCTCGGCGGCCCGCTGAACAAGGTCGCGTACGCCTTCGCCGTCGGCGGCCTCGCCAATCCGACCGAGGGCAGCCTCAAGGTCATGGCCGCGGTGATGGCGGCCGGTATGGTCCCGCCGCTGGCCATGGCCCTGGCCACCACGGTCCGCGGCCGGCTCTTCACCAAGACCGAGCGGGAGAACGGCAAGGCGGCCTGGTTCCTCGGCGCCTCCTTCATCACGGAGGGCGCGATTCCGTTCGCCGCGGCCGACCCGCTGCGGGTGATCCCCGCGTCGATGGCGGGCGGTGCGGTCACCGGCGCCCTGTCGATGGCCTTCGGCTGCACGCTGCGGGCCCCGCACGGCGGCATCTTCGTGGTGCCGCTCATCGGGCAGCCGCTGCTGTACCTGGTGGCGATCGTCGCAGGTGTCGGGGTCTCGACCGTCGCGGTCATCCTGCTCAAGGGCGCCCGCAAGACGGGCTCTGCGGCGGGCGGCGCCGCGGCCGACGAAGCCGCGAAGGACGAGCGGGTGCCGGCGGCGGCCTGATCCGGGCCGCCCAGGGCCCGGTCGTCCGGGCCCAGCCGTTCGGTTCCGGCCGTTCGAGTCCTATGCGGGGGTTGTGCGACATGCGTCACTTCGGGACGTAAGTCCCACAACCCCCCTGTCGTAAGGCCCTGGTCGTGTTGTCTACTGTGCGGCATGTTCCAGAATGTCTCGATCCTCCAGCAGGCAGGCGTCGCCGTACTGGCCGTGGCGACCGCCGCGTGGGCCGTGGGCCTGGTGCGGATGCTGCGGCGCGACCAGGTCGACGCGGACGTCCTGCGCCGGTCACGGGCGCTGGGTGTGCTGCCCGCGCAGTCGGGCCCGCCGCGCGCGGAGACGGTCGAGCTGACGGCGGACGAGCGAGCCGCCTTCGCCGTTCTCGTACGCCAGTTCGGCAACGGCCGGTCCTGACGGCCCCTGCGCGGCGGCCGTTGCCGCTACCGCGCCCGCTTGGCCCGCTTACTTCGCCCGCTGCTGCGGGATGCTCCGCGCACGCTGCTCCATCGCCGCGCGGGCGGCGTCCTCGGAGTCGTACACCTCGCAGCGGTGGCGCTTGTCGGGCGTGACCGTGTGCTCGACCTCCCAGAGGCTGAGCTCGCTGCCGTCGAAGAGCAGGAACGCGTGTTCGTAGAGCGAGAAGCTGAGGCGTGCCTCGCCCGGCAGGCAGGGGCGGCCGAAGGCCTGGGTGATCTGGTGCGCGAAGGCCGAACGCAGTAACCGCTCGACATCCCCGCCGGGCCGTCCCTCGCCCGCCGTGTTCTCCGCGCGGCGCAGCAGCCTTCGCGCGTGGTCCGCGGAGTCGTCCGGGACGTACGTATGATGGGGCTCCTCGGTGACCGGGAGCTGGAGCACGACGGGCTGTTCGCAGGCGCCCGCGGGGGTGTCGGGCGGGAGCGGCAGGCGCGAGGTGGCCACGCCGGCGTCTTCCTCGTCCGCGTACAGCTCGTGCTGGGGGTGGCTGCCGGGGCCAGTGTTGTGCACGAGCTCCCAGAGGGTGAGCGCGCCCGCGTCGGCGAGCAGCCACGTGTGGCGGTAGGTCTCGCGGTGCAGGCCCGCGCTGTGGTGCGCCGAGTGCAGCGAACTGTCGTACGCGAGGGCGGAGTCCAGACGCCTTATCGTGTCGTCCGGCAGGTCGAAGGAGTTCAGGGCGCGGCGAAGAAGCTGCTCGAGATGCTCCTGTGGGGAGTGCGGAGACTTCTGCTCGGCAGACTGTGGCTCGTGCGCCGTCTCGTACTCGTACGGAACGCTCAAGGTCTCTCCCGGCGTTGCTGCATGTCACCTTGTGAGTGCATACCGTAGCCCCTGTGTCGGACATCATGCCCGTGAACGGGAAAACGAACGAGCCGCACGGCAAGTTCCCGTGCGGCTCGCGGTGTTGAGGCTGGTGAGAGGCCTGTGCTGGAGAGGGGCTGGAGGCGGGCCGGAGTCAGCCCGCGCTGCCCGCGGTCCACTCGCTCCAGGACATGTTCCAGCCGTTGAGGCCGTTGTCCGGGGCGATGGTCTCGTCCGGGGAGCCCTTGACCGTCACGATGTCCCCGATGAGGGAGTTGTCGTAGAACCACGCGCCCGGCGTGCTGGAGTCGCCCGCGCCCTGCGCGTCCTGGAGGCCGACGCAGCCGTGGCTGGTGTTGGAGCTGCCGAAGATCGAGGGCGAGCCCCAGTAGTTGCCGTGGATGAAGGTGCCGGAGGACGACAGGCGCATCGCGTGCGGGACGTCCTTGATGTCGTACTCACCGCCGAAGCCGACCGTGTCGCCGTTCATCCGGGTCTGCGTGAACTTCTCGGAGATCACCATCTTGCCGTTGTACGTGGGGTTCGACGGGCTGCCCGCGGAGATCGGGATGGTCTTGACGACCTTGCCGTCCCGCTCGACCGTCATTGTCTTGGCCTTCACGTCGACCGTGGAGACCTGGGCACGGCCGATGGTGAAGGTGACCGTCTTGTTCTGCACGCCGGTGGCGCCGTCCGCGCCCTTCACGCCCTCCAGGCTGATCTTCATCGTGACCTTGGAGCCGGCCTTCCAGTACTCCTCTGGCCTGAAGTCGAGCCGCTGGTTGCCGAACCAGTGGCCCACGACCTTCTGGCCGCTGTCGGAGGTGACCTTGATGTGCGACTGGACGGACTGCTTCTCGGTGATCGCCTTGTCGAAGTTGAAGGAGACCGGCATGCCGACGCCGACCTTCGTGCCGCCGTCGGGGGTGTAACTGCCGATGAAGCTGTTGTCCTTGGAGACGGTGGTGAAGATCGAGTTCTCCGTCGCCTCCTTGCCCTTGGCGTCCTTCGCGTCGGCCGTGATCTTGTACTTCATGCCGCGCTCCAGCTGGGCCTTGGGCTTCCAGCTGGTGCCGTCGTCGGCGAGCGTGCCGTCGACCGCCGCTCCGGTGGAGACCAGGGTCATCTTCACCTCGGTCAGCTTGCCGTTCTTGACCTTGACGCCGGTGGCGTTGATGGAGGCGCCGGTCGAGCCGTCCTTCGCCGAGATGGTGATGTCGGCGCCCTGCGCCTTGGACTTGCCGTCCTTGTTGTCGCCGTCGGCGTCCGCGTCGCCGCCGCAGGCCGTGAGGGCGAGCGCACCGACGGCGGCGAGTGCGGTGGCCGCCATAAGGGTGCGTCGCCGGGGCTTGGCTATGTGCGACGTTGTCACGGGCTGCTCCATCTTTTTGCGAAGTGCGCGTTCTGACCAGGTAGGAGTTAAGAGCCACCCTCAGGCGGAAAGGTTCCGTCCGCTTGGTGTGAGGGCGGGCACAGCGGCATGGCCCGACGGCGACCCAACGGGCTTTGCTCCGCGGCCATTTGTAGCTGTTCTTTCTGGGAATTCCCTTAGGTGGTGCTTTGGGATATCTGAGAGGGAATTCGTGGTGGGGAGCTACTGGGGGCGGCCGGGGGCTACCGGGGGGCTATTGAGGGCTGCCGGGGATTACCGGGACTGCTTGCCGTAAAGGTCGCGGTACGCGGGGAAGTTGCCGCCCGGCGTCCGCACGGACTCCGCGGCCAGGAGTGCCCTGACGATCGCCGCGGTCACCACGTCCGCGCCCGCCGCCAGGACCTCGTTCAGGGCGAGCGGGTTCTCCGCCGCCCCCGGCAGGGGACGTTCGCCGGTCGCGAGGGCGAAGACGGTGTCCCCGTCGTTGAGGAGATGGACGGGGCGCACGGCGCGCGCGATGCCGTCGTGCGACGTGCCCGCGAGCTTCTGCGCCTGGGCCTTGCTCAGTTCGGCGTCCGTCGCGACCACGGCGAGCGTGGTGTTCAGCGGGGCAGGGCCGCTCTCGGCGGCGGCTTCGGCGAGGCGGCGCGTGGCCTCCTCGTGGACCTCCGGGGCGGGATAGGCCACCCGCCCTCCCTCGAAGTACCGCCCGTACAGCGCCCCCGTCCGCGGATCGACCCCCGCGCCCGCGGCGTTCGCCACCACCAGCGCGGCGACCGTGACCCCCGACTCCAGCCTGACGCTCGCGCTGCCGATGCCGCCCTTGACCTTGCCGACCAGGGCGCCGGTGCCCGCGCCGACGTTCCCCTCCTCGACCGGGGTGAACGGCTCGGTGCCCGCGGCGGCCTCCACGGCGGCGCGTCCGGTCCCGGCGTCGGGGCGCGCCGTGAACGCGCCGCCGCGGCCCAGGTCGAAGACGCAGGCGGCCGGGACCACGGGCACGACGTGGGAGGGATCGGGGCCGACCCGAACGCCCCGGCCACGCTCCTCCAGCCACGCCATCACCCCGGCCGCGGAGTCCAGGCCGTACGCGCTGCCGCCGGTCAGTACGACGGCCTCGACGTGCTGCACGAGGTTGCGGGGGTCCAGGGCGTCCGTCTCGCGGGTGCCGGGGCCGCCGCCGCGCACATCCACCGCCGCGACGGCGCCGCCCTCCGGGGCGAGCACGACGGTGGTGCCGGTGAGGTGGCCTGGGTGCTCCGGAACGGTGCGGGTGGCATGCCCCACGCGGAGGCCGGGGACATCGGTGAGGGAGTCGGAGGAAGCCATGCCGACCTGCGTATCACGCGCGGCGGTTGCGCGGCTGTCCGGAAGCTACGTGGCTGTCTCCTTTCGCGCCGTACGGCTGGTCAGCGTCACACCGGTGGCGACGGTGGCCGTCGCCACGAGCCCCGCGACCAGGACGGCCCAGCTGCCCGCGAACGTACTGGCGAGGGTCGCCACGGCGGCGATGGGCAGGACGAGTTGCTGGGCGAGGCCCACCTTGTAGTAGCGGGAGTGCAGCAGCCAGACGGTGAAGAGATACAGCGCCATCGGCACGGTCACGGCGGCGGACGCGGCGAGCGTCGAGATGTGCGCCTTGCCGACGGCCTCCTCGACCGCCACCTCGATCCCGGCCCCGATCGCGGCGGCCGCGCCGAGGATGAAGTAGTGCCCGTAACCCCACAGGAAAGACTGCCGGTTGGAGCTCAGGTGGCCGTGGATGGGCACCACGAAGTAGATCCACCACGCGGCGAAGACCATCAGGAGCCCGCCCGCCGCGATGGGCAGGACCTCGCCGAGCGCGTCGTGCTCCTCGATGCCGGTCTTCACGGCGACGGTCGCCGCGGCGATCGTCTCGCCGAGCACGATGATCGTGAACAGGCCGTACCGCTCGGAGATGTGATGCGGATGCCAGGCCGTGCTGTAGACGCGCTCCGCGAACACCGGCACGCACATCTCGGCGATCGCCATCACGAGGAACAGCCAGGCCCGCCCGCCCTCGGGCAGGAACAGCAGACCCGACCAGCCGATCTGGCAGACCAGCACGCCGCACGCGTACCGCAGCGCGGTGGACCGCTCCCCGCCGGTGGCCGACTTGGCGACGCGCAGCCACTGGGTGGTGAGCGCGACCCGCATGATCAGGTAGCCGAGCCAGATGAGGAGGAAGTCGTGCTCCTCGAACCCCCGGGAGACTCCCGCGGCGAAAACAAGGACTCCGGCGATCTGTACGAGCGTGACCACCCGGTACAGCACGTCGTCGTTGTCGTACGCCGACGCGAACCACGAGAAGTTGACCCACGCCCAGAACAGCGCGAAGAACACCATCGCGTAATTGAGCACGCCCTCGCCCGCGTGCCCCTCGGCGACGGCGTGCACGAGCTCGACGCCGGCCTGCGCGACCGCCACGACAAAACAGAGGTCGAAGAAGAGCTCCAGGGGAGTCGCGGCCCGGTGCGCTTCCCCGCGCCCCCGCGGGCGCAGTGGCCGCAGGGCGGCGGGAGCGGACGGCGGGCCTGATGCTGGCTCGGCGGCGGGTGCTGGCTCGGGGGCCGGTGCGGACGTCATGGGGACCAGCACAGCAGAAGGTGTGTGCCGAAGCGGGCTGCGGCACGCGCCCGGGCGGCCCCCGAGGTCCGAAGGACCCCTGACTTTGGTGCCTTTGGGCTGGTCAGAGCGTGTCCTACGACTCTGCTCCCGGAGAACCGCGCGCGGGAACGTGGATATGTCAGGCCCCGGAGCAAGGTCGGGACCCGTAGCGAACAGGGATCCAACATGACATCGCCTGCCGCCCAAGAGGCGCGGTCCGCGCCGTCGGTCAGTACGTACGACCCCGCGCAGTACCGCCCCGGCAAGACCATCACCGACTGGGAGCCGGAGAACGAACTCTTCTGGAAGTCCATCGGCAAGAAGGTCGCCTCCCGCAACCTGTGGATCGCCGTCCCCGCGCTCCTGGTCGCCTTCGTCGTCTGGCAGGTGTGGTCGGTCACCGCGACCAACCTCAAGGACGTCGGCTTCGGTTTCTCCACCTCGCAGCTGTTCTGGCTGACGGCCGTCCCCGGCATCACCGGCGGCACGGCGCGCGTCTTCTACACCTTCCTCGGCCCGATGATCGGCCAGCGCCGCTTCACCGCGCTCTCCACGGTCGTCCTGGTCATCCCGCTGATCTGGCTCGGCATCGCGGTCCAGGACCCGAACACCTCGTACGGCGTGATGGTCGCCATCGCGGCCCTCTGCGGCGTCGGCGGCGCGAACTTCGCCTCCTCCCTCGCCAACATCGGCTTCTTCTTCCCCAAGCGCGACAAGGGCAACGCCACCGGCATCAACGGCGGCCTCGGCAACCTCGGCGTCTCCGTCGTCCAGCTGGTCACCCCGATCGTCATCACCAGCTCGGTCCTCGCGGTCGGCTCGGCCCAGCACAAGGCCGACGGCACGCCCGTGTGGCTGCAGAACGCCGCGTTCCTGTGGGTGCCGGTCCTGGTGATCCTGGCCGTCATCGCGTGGT
Source organism: Streptomyces sp. NPDC059900 (assembly GCF_050270335.1). Lineage (NCBI taxonomy): Bacteria > Bacillati > Actinomycetota > Actinomycetes > Kitasatosporales > Streptomycetaceae > Streptomyces > Streptomyces sp. NPDC059900. The sequence continues at coordinate 4,437 of NZ_JBNNJZ010000142.1, read as the reverse complement.
TCGGGCAGAACGACCTGAAGGTCGCGTCGACCCCCTTCAGCCAGCAGAAGATCATCTTCAAGCGCAAGCACAACTGGCTGATGACCTGGCTCTACGTCGGCACGTTCGGTTCCTTCATCGGGTTCGCGGCGGCGCTGCCGATGCTCATCAAGACCACGTTCACGCCGATCGACGCGGCCTACTCCGCGGCCACCTACGCCTGGATGGGCCCGGCCGTGGGCGCGCTCGCCCGCTGGGCCGGCGGCTGGATCGCCGACAAGATCGGCGGCGCCAGGGTCACCATCATCTCGTTCGTCGGCATGGCGCTCTCGATCATCGGTGTCATCAACTTCCTCCCCTCCGGCGGCGACAACGGCAACTTCTGGGGCTTCTTCGCCTGCTTCCTGTGCGCGTTCTTCTTCTCGGGCATCGGCAACGGATCGACGTTCCGCCAGATCCCGGTGATCTTCCGCGGCCAGCATCTGAAGGGCCTGGAGGAGGGCACCCCCGCCTACACGAAGGCGCTGAAGCAGTCCGAGATGGAGGCGGGCGCCGTCACCGGCTTCACCTCCGCCATCGCGGCGTACGGCTTCTTCTTCATCCCTGCGATGTTCGCCAACTTCGCGGTCACCAGCGCGATGTGGGGCTTCGTGGGCTTCTACGTCAGCTGTATCGCGGTCTGCTGGTGGTTCTATGCCCGCAAGGGCGCGGAATCGCCGAGCTGACGCCCCGAGCGGCGTCGGCGGGACGGGCCGGGTGTGGGAGCACCCGGCCCGTTCGCATGTCCGGGTTCCGGCCCGTGCGGGATGCCGGTACCACGAGATCTCCGCGAAATTCTTGTGAATGCATTCACAAGCGAACTTAGGGCCAAAGTCCCGAAAGAAATGCCAGGTCAGAGTGGGTGCGGCAGGCTGCGCGCGCCGGGAGTGAGGACCTCCGGCCCGGAAGTGGGGACCATTGCGGGCCCCCTGGCCGGGCGTTTCGCAGTGGAATGGACTCATAGCGAAAAGGCGAATCGGAAGGTGCCTGCAATGACTGCCACTCCCGCGGAAACGACAGTGCACGGCGAAGCATGGGACGGCTTCAAGGGCGGCCTGTGGAGGGACGCGGTCGACGTCCGCGACTTCGTCCAGCAGAACTACACCCCGTACGAGGGCGACGACTCCTTCCTCGCGGGACCGACCGAACGCACCTCCCTGGTCTGGCAGAAGCTCCTGTCGATGTTCCCCGCGGAGATCGAGCGCGGCATCTACGACGTCGACGTGAAGACCCCCTCCCGCATCGATGCCTTCCGCCCCGGCTACATCGACGCCGACCTGGACCTCATCGTCGGCCTCCAGACCGACGCCCCGCTCAAGCGCGCCATCATGCCCAACGGCGGCTGGCGGATGGTCGAAGGAGCGCTCAACGCCTACGGCTACGAGGCCGACCCCGAGGTCAAGGAGGTCTACACGCACCTCCGCAAGACCCACAACGAAGGTGTCTTCGACGCCTACACGCCCGAGATCCGCGCCTGCCGCTCCTCCGGCATCATCACCGGCCTGCCCGACGCCTACGGCCGCGGCCGCATCATCGGCGACTACCGCCGCGTCGCGCTCTACGGAGTCGACCGCCTCATCGCCGAGAAGGAGGCCGACAGGGCCCGGCTCGGTGATCAGTGGGCCACCGAGGACGTCATCCGCGCCCGAGAGGAGACCTCCGAGCAGATCAAGGCCCTGGGCGAACTGAAGGCCATGGCGATGTCCTACGGCCACGACATCTCCGCCCCCGCCACCACCGCCCGCGAGGCCGTCCAGTGGCTGTACTTCGCCTACCTGGCCGCCGTGAAGGAGCAGAACGGCGCGGCCATGTCGATCGGCCGCATCGACAACTTCCTCGACATCTACCTCCAGCGCGACATCGAGTCCGGCCGGATCACCGAGACCGAGGCCCAGGAGTTCGTCGACGACTTCGTCATCAAGCTCCGCATCGTGCGCTTCCTGCGCACCCCCGAGTACAACGAGGGTTTCTCCGGCGACCCGACCTGGGTCACCTGGTCGATGGCCGGCATCGGCGAGGACGGCCGCCCGCTGGTCTCCCGCACCACGTTCCGCGCCCTGCAGACCCTCTACAACCTGGGCCCGGCCCCCGAGCCGAACCTCACCGTCTTCTGGTCGCGGGAACTGCCCCAGGGCTTCAAGGACTTCGCCGCCAAGGTGGCCATCGACACCTCGGCCATCCAGTTCGAGTCCGACGACCTGATGCGCCCCAAGTACGGCGACGACACCGCGATCGCCTGCTGTGTCTCGGCGATGGCCGTCGGCAAGCAGATGCAGTTCTTCGGAGCCCGCGTCAACGTCGCCAAGGCCCTCCTCTACGCGATCAACGGCGGCCGTGACGAGAAGACCGGCAAGCGCGTCGTCGAGGGCTTCGAGCCCATCGAGGACGAATACCTGGACTACGACACCCTCGCCGAGCGCTACGACGCGATGCTCGGCTGGCTCGCCAAGACCTACGTCCACGCGCTGAACGTCATCCACTACATGCACGACAAGTACGCCTACGAGCGCATCGAGATGGCACTGCACGACCAGGAGATCCTGCGCACGATGGCATGCGGCATCGCGGGCCTCTCCGTCGCCGCCGACTCGCTCTCCGCCGTCAAGCACGCCAGGGTCAGGGTCATCCGCGACGAGACGGGACTCGCCGTCGACTACGAGATCGAGGGCGACTACCCCGCCTACGGCAACAACGACGAGCGGGCCGACCACATCGCCCGGCGGATCGTCTCGGACTTCATGGGCAAGATCCGGCAGCACCCGACCTACCGCAACGCGGTGCACACCCAGTCCGTCCTGACGATCACCTCGAACGTCGTCTACGGAAAGAAGACCGGCAACACCCCCGACGGCCGCCGCTCGGGCGAGCCGTTCGCCCCCGGCGCCAACCCGATGAACGGCCGGGACGAGCACGGCTACATCGCCTCCGCGCTGTCGGTCGCGGGGCTCGACTACGACGACGCCGAGGACGGCATCTCGCTCACCAACACCATCACGCCCGACGCCCTGGGCCGCACCCCCGGCGAGCGGATCCAGAACCTCTCCGGAGTCCTCGACGGCTTCACGGCCAGCGACGGCTTCCACATGAACGTCAACGTGCTCGACAAGGCGACCCTTCAGGACGCCATGGAGCACCCGGAGAACTACCCGCAGCTGACCATCCGGGTCTCCGGCTACGCGGTCAACTTCATCCGCCTGACCCGCGACCAGCAGCTCGACGTCATCAACCGCACCTTCCACGGCTCCCTCTGAGCCACCTGGAGCCCTGCCATGACTGCTCTGCTCGACATCGCGACCCCGGCTGCCGCGGTCACCCGGCGCCCCGTCACCGGGTCCGTCCACTCCTGGGACCTGTCCACCGGAGTGGACGGCCCCGGCAGCCGCTTCGTGACGTTCCTCTCGGGCTGCCCGCTGACCTGCCTGTACTGCCACAACCCCGACACCTGGAGGATGCGTGACGGCAAGCGGACCACCGCCGACGAGGTGATCGCGGAGGCCGCCAAGTACACGAAGTTCATCTCGGCGGCGGGCGGCGGAGCCACCGTCAGCGGCGGCGAACCCCTCCTTCAGCCCGTCTTCACCGGTGAACTGCTGCACCGGCTCAAGCACGAGCTCGGTCTGCACACCGCCCTCGACACCAGCGGTTTCCTCGGTGTGCGCGCCACCGACGCCCTGCTCAGGGACGCCGACCTCGTGCTCCTCGACATCAAGTCCTGGCACCCGGAGACGTACCAGAAGGTCACCGGGAGGCCCTTGCAGCCCACCCTCGACTTCGCGCGGCGCCTCGCCGACCGCGGCCAGGACGTCTGGGTGCGCTTCGTCCTCGTCCCCGGCCTGACCGACGACCCGGACAACATCGACGGCGTCGCCCGCTTCGCCGCCTCGCTCGGCAACGTCTCGCGCGTCGACGTGCTGCCCTTCCACACGCTGGGCGAGGCGAAGTGGGACGCTCTCGGCAAGGACTTCACCCTGCGCGGCACCCCCACGCCCACGGCGGGGCAGCTGGCCACCGCAAGGGAGATCTTCGCAGCTCAGGGGCTCTACGCCGTCTGACGGCCGCCGCCCCGCCGCACGGACGTACCCTGGAGACATGAGTACCGCCCCCGCCCCCGAGCCGCGCGATCCGAAGGAGCCGGAGACCCCGAAGGGCTCGACGGCACCGAAGAAGCCGAAGAACGACCTGGTCTTCGACGACCCCCTGTCGCAGCAGTCTTCGGACGACACGGACCGCGGGTGGGGCGAGCGGCCGTCGGCAGGCAGCGACAGCGCCGCCGACCTGGCGCGCTTCCTCGACGAGAAGCCGCCCCACCACCTCTGAGCCCGCGCTAGATGTATTGACCCGCAGCGTTGTTCACGCGGCTGATCGGTGGGTGGCCGCCGAGTGCGGTGTGGCAGCGGTGGTAGTTGTAGGTGTGCAGGA
>NZ_JBNNJZ010000141.1:2307-17051 GCF_050270335.1 Streptomyces sp. NPDC059900 | reverse complement strand
CAGCAGGGCGGCGATGCTGATGGCGCCGGCGGACTCGCCGAAGACGGTGACGTTGTCCGGGTCGCCGCCGAAGGCGCGGATGTTGTCGCGCACCCAGGCCAGCGCGGCGATCTGATCGCGCAGGCCGAGGTTGGCCGGGGCGTCGGGAAAGACACCGAATCCTTCGATGCCCAGGCGGTAGTTGAGCGAGACCAGCACGACGCCGTCGCGGGCGAAGGCCCGGCCGTCGTACATGGGCACGGCGGACGAGCCGTTGCGCAGGGCACCGCCGTGGATCCACACCATGACCGGACGGGCGCCGTCGCCGGGCGCGGGAGTCCACACATTGAGGTTGAGGCAGGCGCCGCCGGGGATGTCGGGGTCGGGCAGGATCGCGTCCAGGGGCGGCGAGTAGGGATTCTTGGGGGCGGTGGGTCCGAAGGCGGTGGCCTCCAGGACGTCTTCCCCTGGAGCAACGGGTGCCGGGGGAGCGAAGCGCAGGGGGCCGACGGGGGCGGCGGCGTAGGGGATGCCGCGGAAGACGGCGATGCCGTCCTCGAGGGTGCCGCGCACCGGGCCGGACGTGGTGTCGACGACGCTCACGCGCAGGTCTCCTTCAGCTCGCGCTTGAGGATCTTGCCGCTCGGGCCGAGCGGCAGGTCGTCCAACAGGCGCACGACACGCGGGTACTTGTGCCTGCCCAGATGCTCGCGTGCCCAGGCGACGATGTCCTCGGGCGTGTCGGTGGCGCCGGGGCGCAGGACGACGGCCGCGCAGATCTCCTCGCCCCTGGCCTCGTCGGGCAGGCCAAGGACGCTGACCCGGGCGACGGAAGGATGGCGGGCCAGGGTCTCCTCGACCTCGCGCGGATAGACGTTGAAGCCGCCGCGGATGATGAGGTCCTTCTTGCGGTCGACGATGCTCAGATAGCCGTCGGCGTCATGCCTTCCGAGATCGCCGGTGCGGAACCAGCCGTCGACGACGGCGGCCGCGGTCGCCGCCGGGTCATCGAGGTATCCGGCGAAGATGTTGTGGCCGCGCAGCACCACCTCGCCCACCTCACCGGGTGCGAGCAGGACGATCCGGTCCTCGGCATCGGCATCGGCGACGGCCGCCTCCACGCCCCAGATGGGATGACCGACCGTGCCGGGGCGGCGGCCGGTGGCAAGCTGGTTGAACAGGGCGGCCGGTGAGGTCTCGGTGAGCCCGTAGCCCTCCAGGACGACGGTGCCGAAGGCGGCCTCGAAGCGTTCGAGCAGGGCCGTGGGCAGGGCCGCGCCCCCCGAGACGGCCATCCGGAGGCCGCCGGGGCGGTCTGCGCCGTGCTCTGCCGTCTCGGTCAGGGCGTGGTACATGGTGGGCACGCCCATGAAGACACTCACGCCCTCGGCGGCCATCAGCTCCAGGGCGCCCGGGCCGGTGAACCGTGCGCACAGCACCAGGGCGGACCCGGCGCGCAGGGCGGCGTTCATCGCGCAGGACTGGCCGAAGCTGTGGAACAGCGGCAGGCAGCCCAGGACCACGTCGTCGGGGGTGAGGGCGAACAGGTCCTGGGCGCAGACGCCGGCGTTCAGCACGAGATTGCCGTGGGTGAGCAGGGCGCCCTTGGGGCGGCCGGTGGTGCCGCTGGTGTAGAGGATCACGGCGGTGTCCTGCGCGTCGCGCGGCTCGACGCTCTCCAACGGCTCGCCGTCGGTGGTCACTTCCAGCACGTCGACGCCCGCCTCGGCGGCCGCCTCCTTCGCGACGGCGGCGAGGGGCCCGGCGGTGACGATCGCCCGGCAGCCGCTGTGCCGCAGCACGTAGGCCACTTCGTCGGCCACGAGCAGCGCGTGTACGGGCACGACCGTGCCGCCGGCCGCGAGGATCGCGTAGTAGGCGCGCGGGAAGTCGGCGGTGTTGGGCAGCAGCAGCGCCACCCGGACCCCCGGCCCGACGCCCCGGGCGCGCAGCCGGCCCGCGAAGCGCAGGACGTCCAGCCACAGCGAGCTATAGGAGACGCGGACGTCGCCGTCGACGACCGCGATCCGGTCGGGATGGCGGACGGCGGATTCCTTGAGGATGCTGGCGACGCTCAACTGCACGGTTGCTCCCTTGCGCGTACGAACGGTGGTGTCCGACGGCCTCAGCTTCTGGCACCCCGCGGGCGCGGGGCCATGTGCAAGGGCCCAACGTCACCGTGTCCGCGGTGGGCAGCGGCACCGCGCGCGCCGGGGCGGACGCCCGTGGTCAGCGCTCCAGCTCCAGGGCCCGCAGGGCCAGCGCCCAGCCGAGCCGGGCCTCGCCGGAGTCGGCGGGCCAGCCGGTGAGTTCCGCGACGCGGCTGATGCGGTTGAGGATGGTGTTGCGATGGCAGAACAGGCGCGTGGCGGCGGCGGACGCGGAGCAGCCCGAGTCGAGCCACACGTCAAGGGTTTCCAGGAGCACCGGGCATTCGGCGCCGCTGCGCAGGACCGCGTCGAGGTAGCGCAGCGAAAGCCGGTCGGCGATCTCCGGCTCGGCGCCGAGAGCGGCGTGCACCAGGCGCTCGTCGAGGGAGGCGACCGCGCCGCCGCCCGGCGGGAGCGTGTCCAGGGCGCGCCGGGCCAGCCGCAGCCCCTGGGCGGCGGCGGGCAGCTCCTCGAAGGGCGGTGAAATCCCGGCCCGGCAGACGCCCTGGCCGCGCAGTACGTCGGCCAGCAGGGCGGAGTCGGCCGCCCTGACCCGGACCAGGCCCGCGACCATCTCCGCGCGGGGCCGCCAGAACGACCACATGCCCAGCGATTCCAGGGCGGGGCCGGGATCGGGCGGAGAGCCGGGGTCCAGGGCGTCCTGGGCGATGACGACCACCACGTACCGGCCGTGGCGGGGCACCCCCAGGGCGGTGGCCGCCGCGGAGGCCACCGCGGGGTCGCCGCCCCGGCCGTCGAGAAGGGCCTCGAACAGGGCGCCGCGCCGCGATGTCTCGCGGTGCAGCAGCTCAAGGGTGCGCAGCCGGTAAGCGTCGGCCATCGCGGAGGAGAAGCGGTCGATGGTCTCCCACACCGCGCCGGCCATGTCGCCCACCAGGCGCTGCTGGGCGGGCGAGCGGTCGCGCATCCAGTCGGCCATCGCCTGCCACAGGACCCGGCCGCCGCGCCGGTAGGCCCGCAGGACGGTGTCCAGCGGCATGCCCTGCTCGGCGCGCAGCCGCCCGTTCTCGGCCGCGACCGTCTCGAAGCGGTGATCGGTGGCCATCCCGCCGAACTCGTGCAGGGCCAGCTCCATGTTGCCGCGCAGCACAAGGCGCAGATCCTCGCGGGATACCGGGCTGCCGCTGGCGTAGGTCGTGCTGTGGGCGCAGATGTCGGCCGCCAGCTTGTCGACGAGCCCGTCGATGTCCTCGACCAGCGTCAGGGCCAGCTCGCGGCGCAGCGCCAGCTCCTCGTTCGTGGCGGAGTGCATCGCGGCGTTCATGGCCGAAGGATAGACATCCGCCGCGGTGGCTGAAATCGTGCGGCCGCCCACGCCGCCGGATCGGGCGTTGGGCAGCCGCACAGCAAGCGCCGGCCGGCGCCGGGTCAGTCGGCGACGGCCGCCGGGATCCGGGCGGGCAGGCCCCCGCCCTCGCGGCCCACGGTCCGCTTGAGGAGGGCGGCCAGGGCGATACCGGCCAGGCCCGCGATGACGACGAAGACGAACGGCGTGCGGTCGCTGCCGGTACGCCCCTCGATCAGGCCGAAGACCATCGGGCCGAAGAAGCCGCCCAGCAGCCCGACTGTATTGATGAAGGCCAGGCCCACGGCGGCCATCAGACCTGACATCCGCGACATCGCCACGGACCAGAACAGGGGCAGCGTGCCGGTCAGGAAGAAGTTGGCGGCGAACAGCAGCGCGTAGCGGGCCCCTACGGAGTCGGTGGGCAGATAGGCGCCCATGGCGGCGGTCCCGGCGACGGCGCACAGGACGATGAGCCCGGTGTCGTTGCCGATGCGGCCGTGCAGCCAGGGGAAGAACAGGACTCCGGCGAGGATGGCCACGCCCATGCTGCCGGTGACCAGGCCGATGTTCAGGGAACCCTCGACGCCGAGCCCCTCCACGATGGACGGCAGGTTGAAGCCGATGGCGGAGGTGACGAGCTGGTTCACGAAGTACGTGGCGGCGAGCAGCAGCACCACCGGGCGGCCGAAGGCCAGCTTGAAGTTGCCGCGCAGCCGGTGCGGCGAGGGCTCGCTGCCCGCGGCGCGCCCGGAGAGGGCGGTGGCCTCCTCCGGCGAGAGCCAGCGGGCGTCCTGCGGGCGGCTGGGCAGGGCGATCCACACCAGGGCGCCGACGGCGACGGTCACCAGGCCCTCGACCAGGAACATCCACTGCCATCCCTGGAGCCCGGCGACACCGTCGAGTGCCATGAGTCCGCCGCCGGCCGGGGCGCCCAGGATGGTCGCGGCCGCGGGCGCGGTGTAGATGAGGCCGACGACCTTGACGCGGTGTTCCTGGGAGAACCAGAGCGTGACGGTGTACATCAGCGCCGGGTACAGGCCCGCCTCGGCGGCGCCGAGGGCGAACCGCAGGGCGTAGAAGGAGGCCTCGCCCTGGACGAACATCATGGCCGCCGACACCAGACCCCAGGTGACCGCGATGCGCGCGATCCAGGCCCGCGCCCCCACCCGGTAGAGCACCAGGTTGCTGGGCACTTCCAGGAGCGCGTAACTGATGAAGAAGACACCCGCGCCGAGCCCGTACGCGGCGGCGCTGACGCCGATGTCGGCCTCCAGCTGCGTCTTGGCCAGTGCGACGTTCGTGCGGTCCACGTACGACATGAAGTACGCCAGACCGAGCAGCGGCAGCAGCCGGCGCATCGCCCTGCGGGTCGCGATCGAGTGGACCGCTTCGGAGGGTGTGGGCATGGGAGTCCTTCCCGCGGGCGCGGACGCGCGCAGCAGGCCGTGAGGGCGGGGAAGCGGTGCGCACGCCGCCGCTCAGCGGTTGCGGGGGTGCGTCGCTCGTGGACGTTCAGCTTCGGGGACGGTCGAACGCCCCGGCCATGTGCAGGTGCCCACCATGCGCGGCGGCCGGATGGGCACCGGCACGCCGCGGCCCGCCCCCACCCCGGGACCCTCTTCGCTCTGTCCCGCTGCTTGCCTGCCTCCGGGCGCCTCCCTAACTTGGAGAGGTCTCTAAGTTGGGGAAGCCTCAAAGTCAGAGAAGTCTCTGGGGCACCAGGGGCGGAGTGGGGATGCCGGTGACCGGTGACGGATTACGCGAGCGGCACAAGGCGCAGCGACGTGCGCGCATCCTGGACGCCCTGCGTGAACTCCTGCGGGAGAGCCCGGAGTCGGCGGTCGGCGTCGAGCGGATCGCCGAGCGTGCGGGGGTCGCTCCGGCCACCGTCTACAACCTGATCGGGTCGCGCGAGCGGATCTGGCAGGCACTTGCGGCCGGGTTCACGGCGGACCTCGAGCACCGCCTGTCCGGCCTCGGGGCCGGTGACCCGCACGTCGTCGTCCGTACGACGGTGCACCTGTTCGTCGGCGATCCGGTGGTGTCACGCCGCATGGTGCGTGCCTGGCAGCACAGCGGTCTCGCGCTCGACCACGGTCCGCTCAGCCGGCTGCGCGCGGCGATGGGGGAGGCGCAGGCCCGGGGCCTGTTGCGGACGGATGTCGACACGGACGCGCTGGCCGCGGTTGTCGGCGCCGCGTGTGTGGGCGCGCTGCACCAGTGGGTGGCTGCCCTCATCGACGACGACCGGTTCTTGTCGCACGCGCTGTTCGCGCTGGACGTCGCGCTGGCCGCGGCGGCTGCGGATCCCTGCCGCGAGAAGCTGCTCGCGCCCTTGCGCCGTCCGGGGGCAGGGCGGTGACCGTGGTGCGGCGGGAACGGCGCACCTTCGCGGGTGCCGACGGGGTGGTGCTCGCGGCGGACGTATGGGGCGAGGCGACCTGGCCCACAGCGGTCCTGCTGCACGGCGGCGGTCAGACACGGCACGCCTGGAGCCGCACCGGCCCGCGGCTGGCCGCACTGGGATGGCACGTCATCGCCCCGGATCTGCGCGGGCACGGGCACAGCGGATGGCCGGCCGCCGACCACGGCTACGACCTCGGCCTGTTCGCGGACGACGTGCGCGCGCTGGTCGCCGAACTCGGCGGCCGACCTGTGCTCATCGGCGCTTCGCTGGGCGGATTGAGTGCGCTGCTGGCCGCCGGGGAAGCACCGAGAGCCGCGGCGCGCGCTCTCGTACTGGTCGATGTCGCCCATCGGCCCGATCCCCGTGGGTTTCGCCGTATCGCGGAGTTCATGCGCCGCGCCCCGGAAGGCTTCGCCAGCGTGGAGGATGCGGTCGCGGCCGCCCGCGCCCACCTGCCGCAGCGCTCCCGTCCGGCGGACTCCGGCGCAGGCGCTGGCTCCGGCTCTTCGGGAATGGCGCACAACTTGCGGCGTCAGGGCGATCGGTGGGTCTGGCACTGGGATCCCCGGATGCTCGCCGCCTTCGAGGACCGGATGGATCCGCCGGGCATGGCGGACCGCCTGCTGGCGGCCGGGCGCCGCGCAGCCGTGCCGATCCTGCTCGTCCGCGGCCGGCTCAGCGACGTGCTGCGCGAGGACATCGCCGAGCAGTTCTGCGACCGGGTCCCCCGTGCGCGGCGCGTGGACGTGGCCGGTGCGGGACACATGGTGGCCGGCGACCGGAACGATCATTTCGTCGACGCCATCGTTCCGTTCCTCGCGGACATCAGATGAGACATCAGATGAGTTCTACCCGCGCCCGCCGAAGCGCGAGGCGACGGCCTGTTCCAGGGACAGGCCGTCGGCTCCGTCCTCCGGTTCGAGGAAGGCGTGGATGACGGCGAGGGTGATGGTGCCGGTCAGGGAGCGCCGGCGAGCGTCGTCCACGACACCGGAGGCCGGATCGCCCAGGGCGCGCAGCGTCACGCCGTCGTTGGCCGCCGAGAGCGCGTCGGCCAGGTCGTCCAGGGTGAGCCCCGGGCGCAGGCGCAGACCGCGCTCCCGCAGCACCGCGGCGTACAGCTCCTTCCACGAGCCCAGGTAGGCGGCGTAGATGCCGGAGGTGATCCGTGCGATCTCCTCGTCGGCGTCGGCCACCGTCATCAGGGCCAGACCAAGACGTACGGAGGGCAGGTCCATCCCCTCCGTGGTGTGCCGGTGGGCGATGTCGTGGACGGCGCGCACGAAGTCGCGGCCGTCGCGCCCGTGCACAAGGCGCCTGGTGTTCGCGTCGCGGTGGGTGCGGAACTCCGGGCGGTAGTTCTCCTTCCACACCGCGAAGTTGATCAGATCGACGATGAAGTTCGAGTACGGCGTCCAGCGGTCCCGCAGCAATCCGGCGCCATCTCCGTGCCGGTCGAACGGCGCGGGGTTGTGACCGAATGCCTCGGCCACGCCGCGCTGCGACAACGGGCCGAGCAGCAGGCTCTTGCTGGTGACCGGCCGCTCGGCGCACGGCCCGAAGTGCTGTTCGAGCAGCCGCATCCCGGCGGCCAGGAGCGATGCCGTCACACGGTGGTTCGCCAGCCGGGCGCGACCCCAGACGGTTCGCCGGTTCAGGCGCGGCAGGATCCCCGACAGGTCCTGGTTGTAGGGGAAGGGCAGGTCCCGCTTCCTGCGGTGCGTGCGCGGCTCGTGCTGGTCGTCCGGGGCATCGCTGTCGTCCCTGTTCTTCATGCGCGCATGCTCTCGGCCGTGCTCAAGGCCAACAACCCCCCGGGTGCGTGGAGGTGGCAGGTGCGCGCCTCGCGCCTGGCAACTCCACGCTCCTGCGGGGCATCGGAGCGCGGGCAAGGGCGGTACACCGGGCAGCTCACCTCCCTCGTAGGAATCGTAGAAGGGCGGGACGACGATGCTCGCTTCCAGTACCGGCTGGGCCCTGTGGCTCCTGGCCTGCGCGGCCGTGAGCCGCGCCCTGACGCGGCTGCTCCTGGGGCTTCTCGCCGCACACGCGACCCGCAAGGCGCTCAGTCAGTCGGGCGTGCCGCAAGGGGAGCCGAAAGCGGCGGAGCGACTGCGCGCCCACCGCCTGGCGGTCCTGCTCACCCTCCTGAACGGGCTCAAGACCTCCGGTCTCGCACGTCGGCCACGCCGATGAGCCCGGGGCCGGTGCCGGCAAGGAGGGGCGCAGGGGGTGAACGAGGAATGATGGCCATATCGAGTGACTTGACCCTCATCCCTCAACCTCAGCTTTAGCGTGAGTGTTGGCGGTGCTGCCGTGGTCCGCACCCTGGCCCGCTCCGGTTCAGCCTTCGGGGCCGAGCCTGGCGACGATCCGTGCGAAGCGGGCCGTCATCTGGGCGGCGTTCTGCTCGGGATGGTGGCGCCACCAGGCGACCGCGGCGCTCACCGTCCCGTACCAGAGATGTGTGGCGAGGTCGGCGTCGAGCGGGTCGTCGGCCGGGGCGGAACGGAGGAACTCGCCCACGCCGACCGCGCCCAGACGGTTGAGCTCGCGCCGGTAGACGGTGGCCGCCGCGTGGAGTTCGCCCTCTGCCGGAAGCGTGGTGTCGTAGACCAACTCCCAGTCGTGCAGCCGCGACTCAAGAGTGTGGAAGACGGCCGCGAGCGTGCGCGCGGCGCGCGTGAGGTCCGAGGGGCCTTCCTGCGCGTTGTCCACGGCGGTCACCAGGCGCGTCCCCGCGTGCTTCAGGCAGGTCAGGTAGAGGCCGTCCTTGGAGCCGAAGTACTCGTAGATCATGGGCTTGGTGATGCCGGCCCGCGCCGCCACCCGTGCGGTCGACCCGCGCGCGTAGCCCTGCCTGCCGAACTCGTCGGCCGCCGCGTCCAGGATCAGCCGTTCCCGCTCCTTGCGCGGCATTCCCTTGGTGCCGACGCCGCGCGTGCCCGCCTCTTGCTTGCCCATGTCCGTACCCTATGCCAAGGTGACCGCCAGGTAACTTACCCTGCGTTCAGATGGGCGGTGCGGGCCATGAAGGGCAAGACGCGTTCGTGGTGGGGCTGGGGAAACGTCGAGGACGCGGTAGCCGGAACGGAAGGCGAGGAGCTCACCCGCCGCACCGCAAGAATGCTGCCGAACGCGGACCTGACCGTCCACGAGGCCCCTGCGCTCGAGGTGTTCGGCGTGGGAGCGAGCAGGATCAAGGCGCCCGATGCCCTGTCCGCGCTCGTCTCCGCGGACGTGCGCGACCGTCTGGCGCACAGTCACGGGCAGGCCTTCCGCGATGTCGTACGGGCCCTGCTCGGCCGGCTGCCCCACGTGCCCGACCTCGTGGTACGCCCGACCTCGGAGAGCGAGGTCGTCCATGTGCTCGACTGGTGCCACGAGGCGAACATCGCGGTCATACCCTTCGGCGGCGGCTCCTCGGTGGTGGGCGGCGTCGAGCCCCGGGTGGGCGATCAGTACACCGGAGCGGTCAGCCTCGACCTCACGTCGATGGATCAGGTGCTCGAGGTCGACGCCACCAGCCGGGCCGCCCTCGTCCAGGCCGGTGTCCTGGGCCCGCACCTGGAGGAGCAACTGCGGCCCCGGGGATACACCCTGCGGTTCTTCCCCCAGTCCTTCGAGTTCTCCAGTCTCGGCGGCTGGCTGGCCACCCGGGCCGGCGGCCACTTCGCCACCCATCTCACCCACATCGACGACCTCACCGAATCACTGCGGGTCGTCACACCCTCCGGCATCGTCGAATCGCGCCGCCTGCCCGGCTCGGGCGCGGGACCCTCACCTGACCGCATGTTCCTCGGCTCCGAGGGCTCGCTCGGTGTGATCACCCGGGCCTGGGTGCGCCTGCAGGACCGGCCGCGGTGGCGGGCGGGCGCCTCGGTCGCCTTCGCGCAGTACGACGCGGGCGTGCGAGCGGTGCGCGCCCTGTCCCAGTCGGGCCTCAACCCGGCCAACTGCCGCCTCCTCGACCCCATGGAGGCCCTGATCAACGCGGGCTCCGCGACCGCCGTCCTGGTCCTCGGCTTCGAATCCGCGGACCACCCCGTCGACGCCTGGATGGACCGCGCGCTGGAACTGTGCCGTGACCACGGCGGAACCCTGGACGAGCCGGCGCGCTACACCGAAAGCACCGGCCGGGCCGCGCGCACCGCGGCCGCCGACGCCTGGCGCTCCTCGTTCGTGCGGATGCCCTACCAGCGGGACGCTCTGGCCGCCCGGGGCATGATCGTGGAAACCTTCGAGACGGCCTGCACCTGGGACCGCTTCGACGCCGTGCGCGCCGCCGTCGACGACGCCGCCAGGGACGCCATGCGCCAGGTGGGCGCGGAGGGCGTGGTGACCTGCCGGTTCACCCACGTCTACCCGGACGGCCCCGCGCCGTACTTCGGCATCTATGCCGCGGGCCGGTGGGGCCGGACCGTCGAGCAGTGGGACGAGATCAAGCACGCCGTCTCCGGGGCGCTCATCGCGGCGGGCGCCACCATCACCCACCACCACGCGGTGGGCCGCGACCACCGGCCCTGGTACGACCAGCAGTGCCCCGATCTCTTCGCCGCCGCCCTGCGGGCCGGCAAGAAGGTCCTCGACCCGGCCGGGATCCTCAACCCCGGCGCGGTGCTGGATCCGCTGCCCACTGCCTGACGCGCGCATTGCCTGACACGCGCAGGGTCCCTCCGGCCCGCAGGCGCGCCGCCTCAGCCCTCCGAGACGGCCTCCAGCGGGCTGAGCGCAGCCGCCCGGCGGGCCGGCAGCGCGGCCGCGAGCGTGCCGATCGCCAGGGATGCCAGGCATACGAGCACCAGCGTGCCCCACGGCAGGGACAGTGCGTACTGCTCCATCGCCCCGTTGGCCAGCGCGCCGACCGCCCATGCCCCGAACACCCCGCCCGCCAGGCCGAGCAGGGTGCCGAACGCGGCCACGGTCACCGCCTCCAGGCGGATCATCCGCCGGATCGCGGAGCGGCCCATGCCGATGGCACGCAGGACACCGATCTCGCGGGTGCGCTCGGCGACCGATATGGCCAGGGTGTTCACGATGCCCAGCGCGGAGATCACGACCCCGATGGCCAGCAGCCCGTACATCAGCGTCAGCAGGTTGCCCACGGCGCCGGCCGCCTCGCGTACGAGTTCCTCGCGGTCCTGCACCTTCAGCAGCGGGCTGTTGCCGACGGCGCTACGCAGCTGCTCTTGGGTGCGTGCGGTCGCGCCGTCCTCGGTGCGGACCAGAATGCGCTGCACGGAGCCCGGCTTGTAGCTGTGGTGCTGGACTTCGCCGCGGGCGCCCAGCGCGTCGTGCGCGGTGGGGTTGTCCCGGTAGATGCCCGCCACGGTGTACGGCCCGGCCTTCTGGGCGCGGCCCATGGAAGCGGTGAGTTTGCCGCCCGCGCTCACGCCGAGTTCGCGGGCCAGGGTGGCGGAGAGGGCGATGCGGCCCGGCCCGAGGTTCTTGAGGGAGCCGCTGACGAAGTCGAGCTTCATGGTGGCGTCGGCGTCCTGCGGGTCGACGCCGGAGATCTCCTGGACGCGTCCGCCGGCGAACAGCGTGGAGTCGGAGACCGCGGCCGCGGACCGCACCCCGGGGGTGTCGGCGACCCGCCGCACGGCGGCCTGGTCGATGCCGGTCGTGGGCGTGCGGGTGCCGATGACGTAGTCGGCGCCGAGACCGGCTGCGGTCTGCCGGTCAAGGGCCTGCCCGGTGGAGTTGCCGATGACGGCGAGCCCGGCGACCAGCGCCGTACTGATCATCAAAGTGGCGGCGGTGGCGGCGGTCCGCCGCGGATCGCGCAGCGCGTTCTCGCGGGCGAGGTGGCCGATGACGCCGAAGCGTCCGGTGAGGCGTCCGGACAGGCGGATCACCGGGGCGGCGAGCAGCGGCGCCAGGACGATCAGAGCGGCGACCAGGACGGCGCATCCGAGCAGCGCGCTCTGCAGGTTCTCCTCCGAGGCGTCCTCGGCCCCGGTGAGCGAGATGAGCAGTCCGGCCCCGAGGGCCAGGAGGGCGAGCCCCAGCACCCCGCGCCGGCGGGATCGCGCGGCAGACGGCGGCTGCTCGGCCACCCGCATCGCCTCGACGGGGGCGACCTTGGCCGCCTTGCGCGAGGGCAGCCAGGCGGCCAGGACGGTCACGCCCACCCCCACGCCGAGCGCCGCGAGGACGGGACGCGCCCCGATCACCAGGGGCCCGTCGGGCAGGGTGTCCCCGCCGGCGCCCAAGACGTCCGGGAGTACGGCGGCGATGCCCAGGCCGAGCAGGAAACCGGCCGCCGACGCGGCAAGGCCGATCAGCAGGGCCTCCAGGAGAAGGGAGCGGACCACCTGGCGGCGCCCGGCACCGATCGCCCGCAGCAGCGCGATCTCCCGGATGCGCCGGGACACGAGCATGGTGAAGGTGTTGACGACCAGGAACGAGCCGATGAACAGCGAGACCCCGGCGAAGATCATGGGCATCTTCTCGTAGCCGCGGGTCATGGTGTCGATGTTCGTCGCCTGCTGGGCGGCCTGCGCGCTGCCGGTGATGGCCTCGGCCCGGTCGGCCGGCAGTACGGCTTCGATCCGCCGGGACAGCTCGAAGGGGTCGGTGCCGGCGGCGGCGGACACATCGATGCCGGTGTAGTGGCCGGGAGAGGCGAACAGCCGCTGGGCGCCGGCCTTGTCGAACAGGGCGAGGGTGCCGCCGGCCGTCACCCGCGTGTCCTTCGTGCTGACGATGCCGACAAGTCGCTTTTTCATGACCGGGCCGTCGGTGGCCACCGTGACCAGGTCACCCGGGCGCAGGTGCCCGGCGGCTGCCGTCCCGCGGTCCAGGGCCAACTCGCCGCTGCCGCGCGGGGCACGGCCGTCGAGCAGGGGATAGCGGCTGTCCTTGCCGTCCGTGCCCGGTACGTAGGCCGCGCCCAGGTTGGCCCATGCCTTGCCGGTCCGCAGCGGGGTGCCGTCCGCCGCGTTCAGGACGGCCGAGCCGTCGGCCGTGGGGCGTACGGCGGCGACACCGGGCACCCGCGCCACTTTCCTGACCAGGGCGTCGTCCAGCGCGGGGGAGCGCTGGTCGACGGCTGTTCCCGGCGGCGGGTCCTTCGGGGTGACGCTGACGGCGATGCCGGCGAAGTTCTGCGTGGCGGCGGCGCGGTAGGCCGCGGCCGAGGAGTCGGCGAAGACGAGGGTGCCGCTGACGAAGGCGACACCCAGGCAGATGGCGAGGACGGTCATGGCCAGGCGGGCCTTGTGCGCGAAGACGTTGCGCAAAGAGGTCCGGAACATGCGGGGCGGATCCTGGGAGGCGGGCGCGACGGGCGCGAGCGGATGGCGGGTGGGGTGCGGGCCGGGCAGGGGAGTCCTGGTGCGGTCGGCCGGGGTGAGGGCGCGTCAGCTGGTGCGCGGGCCGGAGTCGAGCGTCTTCATCAAGTCCAGGACGCGCTCCGGAGTGGGGTCGGCCATCTCGTCGACGAGGCGGCCGTCGGCCAGGAAGACCACACGGTCCGCATAGCCGGCGGCGACCGGGTCATGGGTGACCACGACGACGCTCTGGCCCAGCTCGCGCACCGAATCACGCAGGAAGCCGAGCACCTGGGCCCCGGCCCGCGAGTCGAGGTTGCCGGTGGGTTCGTCGCCGAAGATGATCCCCGGCCGGGACGCCAGGGCGCGGGCCACCGCCACCCGCTGCTGCTGCCCGCCGGACAGCTGCCCGGGACGATGGCCGAGCCGGTCCGAGAGACCGACCATGGACACCACGCGCCGCAGCCACTGCTCGTCGGGGCGGCGGCCCGCGATGCTCAGCGGCAGCGTGATGTTCTCCAGGGCCGTCAGGGTCGGCAGCAGATTGAACGCCTGGAAGATGAAGCCGATCCGGTCCCGGCGCAGCTCCGTCAGCTGCCGGTCGTTCAGCGTGCTCAGCTCGGTGGTGCCGATGCGTACGGAGCCGGAACTGACGGAGTCGAGTCCGGCGGCGCAGTGCATCAAGGTGGATTTGCCGGAGCCCGACGGGCCCATGATGGCGGTGAACTCGCCCTCCCGGAAGGCGATGCTGACCCGGTCAAGGGCCGTCACGCGGGTGTCGCCGCTGCCGTAGACCTTCGACAGGTCGGTGGTGGCGGCCGCGATCCCGGTGCTCGCGTGCAGGTCGTGCGGGGCGAATCCGTGCGGGGCAAAGGGTCCGGCGGTCACAGGAAGACTCCTCTTCGGTGCGGAAGGTGCACGTCGAAGGGTGTCCGGGGAGTGTGTCGGCGCCTGAGCCGTGAGGTATCGGTGGCCGCTCAAAGGTGCGGCGGTCGTGAGCGCTGCGCGGTGGCCGCGGGCAGGCGCAAGGTGGCGAGGGCGCCGCCGTCCGGAGCGTTGTCCAGGTGCAGTTCGGCGCCGAGCA
Organism: Streptomyces sp. NPDC059900; assembly: GCF_050270335.1. Lineage (NCBI taxonomy): Bacteria > Bacillati > Actinomycetota > Actinomycetes > Kitasatosporales > Streptomycetaceae > Streptomyces > Streptomyces sp. NPDC059900. The sequence continues at coordinate 2,848 of NZ_JBNNJZ010000141.1, read as the reverse complement.
GCCGGGCCTGGCCCAGCGCGATGGTCAGCCCCAGACCGTGCCCCGATCCGCGCTCTGCCGCGCCGGTGTGGAAGCGCCGCGGCCCCTCGCGCAGGACGTCGGGGGGAAAGCCGGGCCCGTGATCGCGTACGACGACGGTGTGCCCTTCGACGGTGACCTGCACGGGAGCCCTGCCGTGCCGGTGGGCGTTGACGACGAGGTTGCCGATGATGCGCTCCAGACGGCGCGGGTCGGTCTCCACCGTCCGGGCCTGGTGCCCCTGGAGGGAGGCGGCCGGGGGATCGCCGGTGACGGTGACCGAGGTGTCCAGGCCGGTGCGCACCACCGCTTCGCGGACTACCGCGCCGAGCGGGACGTGGGCGCGCACCGGCTGTTCGGCGCCCGCGTCGAGGCGCGAGATCTCCAGGAGATCCTCGACCAGGCCGCGCAGATCGCGCACTCTGGCCCGCAGCAGATCCTCCGTCTCACCCGCGGGCAGCAGATCGGCGGCGGCCAGCAGACCGCCGACCGGGGTGCGCAGTTCGAGGGCCACGTCCGCGGT
>NZ_JBNNJZ010000141.1:0-2297 GCF_050270335.1 Streptomyces sp. NPDC059900 | reverse complement strand
CATGTGGTCGACCGGGGGGGCGATGTCGTCCACCTGGTGGCGGCCCTCGGCGGGGGCGATGCGGGCGTCCAGATCCCCTGCGGAGATCCGCCCGGCGGTCTCCGCGACGCGGCGCAGCCGGCGGCCGAGCAGCCCGGCGCCGTAGACGGCCAGCGGGACGGCCGCGGCCAGCGCAAGCAGCGAGGCCACCGCCATGACGGCGTCGAGCCGCCGCAGCTCGTGCAGTTCGGAGCTCATGTTGATGCGGACGGCCAGCACCCGGCTGCCCGGGCCGCCGACCCGCTGGGCACCCCAGACGCTGGGCCCCAGGTTGTTCTCGACGCGTGGGTCGAAGGCCGTGTGGCGTTTGTTGTCGGCCGGGTTCCGCAGTGCGGCCGGCAGGTCCTTCGGGTCCAGTTCGGCGCCGTCCGCCAGTGTGTGGGTGCGCCGGTAGGTGTCCATCGCGGAGTACACGGTGTTGACCGCGCCGGCCTCGGCCCGGCTGCGGATGTCCCGGGCGGTCCACAGATGCACAAGGACGCCCACCACGGCCGCGACCAGGCAGGCCGTGGCCGCGGCCAGCGCGGCGATCTTCCAGCGCAGGGCCACCCTGGCCGGTCGCAGTCGGCGAAACGACGGCAGTCGCACGGGCCTCAGCGCCTGAGCTTGTAGCCGAAACCGCGGACCGTCTCGATGCGATCCCGTCCCAGCTTGCCGCGCAGGCGCTGCACGCACAGGTCCACGACCCGGCTGTCGCCGTCCCAGCCGTAGTCCCAGACATTGCGCAGCAGCGTGTGGCGCTCCAGCACGATGCCGGGGTGGGCGGCGAACTCCAGCAGCAGCTTCAGTTCGGTGGGGGTGAGCGCCACCGGCCGCCCGGACACGGCTACCTCCAGGGCGCCGGTGTCGATGGTCAGATCCCCGAAGGCCAGCATCCGCCCCTCGGCGGGCGCTGGCCCCTCGCTCTGCGCCGGGTCGGGCACATGGGCCGGCGCGTAGGTGGCCCGGCGCAGCAGGGAGCGGATGCGGGCCACCAGGACGTAGGTGTCCACGGGCTTGACCACGTAGTCGTCCGCGCCGCCCTCGAGACCGGCGACGACATCGAGTCCGTCGCCGCGCGCCGACATCATCAAGACCGGCACCAGGCTGCTCTCGCGGACCTTGCGGCACAGCCCGATGCCGTCAAGGCCGGGCAGCATCACGTCCAGGATCAGCAGGTCGAAGCTCTCCTCACGGAAGATCTCGAGCCCCGCGAGCCCGTCGGCGGCGACCTTGACCGCATAGCCGTAGCGCTCCAGGGCGACGGCGAAGGACCGGCGCATCAGGTCGTCGTCCTCCACCAGCAGCACACGCACGGGCCGCGGGGAAGCAGGAGCCGGGTGGGGCGACGACACGGGTGGATCACTCCTGTTCGGACGGTGCACGCGGGGCCGGCGCCGGCGCTCGGGGCGCCGGGCGGCCTGGAAGGAACGATATGGCAGTCACCGGCCGCGACAACCGCACCGCCCACCGGACACGCGTCGCACCCCTGCGCCCTGCACCAACCAGAAACCGGCAGGTCAGGCGGACGAACAAGGCGCGCGTGCCGGAACTCGCGGTGGGTGCCACGCAGCGGCGCACCCGGAACCGATGGCGGGCCAAGCGCTGCCTGATACCCAGTGGATACAAACCGCGCCGGGATTGAGTCGCAGCGCGGGCGGTGCGCGCAAGGCCCATTCCAACCGCCCCGGGCGGGCGCGCGGGGTGCCGGTACTTATCCGGCCCTGAGTCGACCTTCAACGCAGCCTTAAGGATCACGGTTCCGGGCTGGCAACGGGGGATCGGGGCCGATCAGGCCTCTACGTTCGATCATGTGAGTTTCCAAGCAACGGTCCCGGACCCGTCCATGTACCCGGCCCTCTCCTCCTACCTGACGCAGACGTCGGCCCGTACGCCAGATCGACGTCGCCGTACGGCGTTCGGGGTGACGCGCCCGGTGGACGGGCCCTCGCACGCGGCGCCCGCGGGGTCGACAGCCGCCCCCGGCACAGAGGCAAAGGGCCGCCATCGCGCGGCCGCCTCCCCACGCCGAAAGCCGCGCGCGCACTCCCATGCCCGCCATGGCGCGACCAGATCCAGACGGATCATCCCGCCGCTCTCGTACGGCTACGCATCCGCGGCCCTGCTCGTCCTCACCGCCGGGCTGCTTGCTCAGTCCTACGGCCGTCCGGCCCCCACCAGCCCGCATGCCGCGCCGCCCCCGCGACAACCGGAAGCACCCCGCCACGCCGCTCCGCCCGCACCCGACGAGGCACCCTCCGCGCCCACCAAGCCCGCAC
>NZ_JBNNJZ010000140.1:0-17051 GCF_050270335.1 Streptomyces sp. NPDC059900 | reverse complement strand
CCTCTTCGGAGGTGCGGGCCCGCTTCTTTGTTTTCGGGTGTCCGTCCGGTGGGGGCCTGGCGCGCAGTTCCCCGCGCCCCTTCGGGGTGCTCTACCCGAGCGCTACGGCGTGACCGTGATGTTCGTCAGGCCCTTGCCTGCCGTCACCGTGTTGCTCGCGTAGACGGTCGTCCGGCAACTGCCGCTGAAGTTGGTGACGTTGATCGCCAGCTGTTTGTCGCCCGTCGAGCCGGTGAGGTTCGACTTGTTGCCCCGGAACACCGTGCCGCAGCCCCAGCCGGACTGCTGGGAGTGGGTCTCGTAGCCGTTGTTCGTGGTGTTCTTGCCGGTGTTGTTCTCGATGACGTAGTCGTTGCCCTTCACGTCGATCCACGAGTCGTCGTAATGGGCGCCCGTCAGGCCCTTGCCGTCGAAGGTGTTGCCGGAGACCTTGCCGCCGGTGGTGCCTTCCTTGATGTCGACGGCCTCGCCGCCGACGTCCGGGCCGATCGTGTTCCCGATGATCTGTACGTCGTCGCTCTTGTCGGAGAGCGTGTTGGCCGTGCCCACGTAGACGCCCTCTCCCATGCCGCGGCCGTCGTTCCCGGTGTCGTAGATCTTCGAGTTCCTGATGACGCCGCCGCTGCTCGACTTCCGGAAGTGCACGCCTTCCATGTCGAGGCCGTGGACCGTGACGGAATCCACGACCACCCCCTTCGCGGAGTCGATCATGATCCCCTTCTGGCCGCCCGTGACGGTCACTCCCTTGACCGTCCAGTAAGAGGCGCCGTTCAGGTGCAGGCCGTATCCGCCGCCCGCCGTGAGCACCGCCTTCGAGGAGCCGGTCAGGGTGATGCGGGAGCCGGAACTCGCGGCGGTACTCGTCTTGAAGTTCCCGGTGTACGTGCCGTCGGCGAGGTGGATCGTGTCGCCGGGGGAGGCGCTGGTCAGCGCGGATTTGAGCTCGGCGGCCGTGGAGACCTCGATGGTTCCGGCGGCCGCCGGTGCCGGCGATGCGGTGGCCGTGGCGGCCAGGCCCGCGGTGGCGGCCGTCGCGGCGAGCGCGGAGAGGAACAGGGTGCGTCGGGTGCGCATGTGGGGTGACCCTTTCGGTTCTTGTACGTGAACACTGGGTGTGCACATGAACGTAGGGCTGGGTCATGTCCGCGTCAAGGTCTGGACCAGGTTGCGACGGGTATGGCCGGAAGCCGGGTGAACTCGGCGGCTTTCCAGGGGCGTTGACAAGAAGCCGCCGTGAAGAGATGGGGGAGGGAATGCCACCGTCGTTGTCGGCGTTCTGCTGTACGAGTCACGACGAAGAGGGCGAGGAGCGGTCACCGTGCTTGATCCGCAGGGTTTGTACGAATGGGAGCCGAAGGGCCTGGCTGTCGTAGACATGGCGCTCGCCCAGGAGTCGGCCGGACTGGTCATGCTCTACCACTTCGACGGCTACATCGACGCGGGCGAGACCGGCGACCAGATCGTCGAGAAGCTCACGGACAGCCTGCCCGGCCAGGTGGTCGCGCGCTTCGACCACGACCGGCTCGTCGACTACCGCGCGCGTCGCCCGCTGCTCACCTTCCGGCGCGACCGCTGGACCGACTACGAGGTGCCCACGCTCGACGTGCGGCTGCTCCAGGACGCCACGGGTGCGCCCTTCCTGCTGCTCTCCGGACCCGAGCCGGACATCGAGTGGGAGCGGTTCTCGGCGGCGATCGAGCAGATCGTGGAGCGGCTCGGCGTGCGCCTCGCGGTGAACTTCCACGGCATCCCCATGGGCGTGCCGCACACCCGCCCCGTGGGTCTGACGCCGCACGGCAACCGCACCGACCTGGTGCCGGGCCACCGCAGCCCCTTCGACGAGGCGCAGGTGCCGGGCAGCGCGGCGTCGCTCGTCGAGTACCGCCTCCTGGAGGCGGGCCACGACGTGCTCGGTGTCGCCGCGCACGTCCCGCACTACATCGCCCGCTCCGCGTACCCCGACGCCGCTCTGACGGTCCTCGAAGCGATCACCGCCGCGACGGGTCTCGTGCTGCCGAGCGTCGCGCACGGCCTGCGCACCGAGGCGCACCGCACCCAGACCGAGATCGACCGGCAGATCCAGGAGGGCGACGAGGAACTGGTCGCCCTCGTGCAGGGACTTGAGCACCAGTACGACGCGGCGGCCGGCGGCGACGCGCGCGGCAACATGCTCGCCGAGCCCGTGGACATCCCGTCGGCCGACGAGATCGGCCAGGAGTTCGAGCGCTTCCTCGCGGAGCGTGAGGGCGACTCCTAGGCGCCCGGGGGCGCGGGTGCGTGGCCCGGACGGATCGGCGGTGGCCCGGCGGGATCGGCGGGGCGCCACCCTCTAAGCTGCCGGTCATGCTGAAGGTGGGCCTGACCGGCGGTATCGGAGCCGGCAAGAGTGAAGTATCGCGTCGCCTCGTCGCGTCCGGAGCCGTCCTGATCGACGCCGACAAGATCGCGCGCGAGGTGGTGGAGCCGGGAACCCCGGGTCTGGCGGCGATCGTCGAAGCTTTCGGCCGGGAGATCCTCGCACCGGACGGCTCCCTCGACCGGCCGAAGCTGGGCTCGGTCGTCTTCACCGACCCGGAGAAGCTGGCCGTTCTCAACTCGATCGTGCACCCCCTGGTCGGCGCCCGCTCCGCCGAACTGGAAGGCGCGGCCTCGCCGGACGCGGTGGTCGTCCACGACGTGCCGCTGCTCGCGGAGAACGGCCTGGCGCCGCTGTACGACCTGGTGATCGTCGTCGACGCGAGCCCCGGGACGCAGCTGGAGCGCCTCGTGGGCCTGCGGGGCATGCGCGAGGAGGACGCCCGCGCGCGGATGGCTGCCCAGGCGACGCGCGAGAAGCGGCTGGAGATCGGCGACATCGTGATCGACAACGACGGTCCGCTGGAGGGCCTGGAAGAGCGGGTGGGCGCCGTGTGGGCGGACCTCGCGCGGCGGGCACAGGCGGCCTAGCGGGCGGGTGCGGGCGGCCTGGCGGGCGGGTGCGGGCGAGTCCCGGCGGGGGGTGTCCTGCCGGGGGCGTCGGCCTGACGCGGCAGGTATCCGTGTGCACGGAATAGGCGCGCGTGTGAGGGGCGTTGACCCAGTGCAGCGAGGGAAGGAGTCACGCGTGCCCGAAATTACCCCGGAGACCCATGTCATCGACTTCCGTGCGGCGGAGCAGCTCCTTGCCGCGCGGGACCCCCGAGGCGCGGTGAAGCTGCTCGACACGGTCATCGCGGCCCACCCCGAGAACACGGCGGCGCGGCTGCTGCGGGCCCGTGCCTTCTTCGCCGCCGCCCAACTGCGCGCTGCGGAGCTCGAGTTCAGCATCGTGCTGGAGCGTGAGCCGGACAACGCCTTCGCCCACTTCGCCCTGGCCCGCACCTACGAACGCTCGGCGCGGCCCGACCAGGCCCGCCGCCACTTCCGCCTCGCCGCGGCGCTCGACCCGCAGCCGGAGTATCTGGCGGCGGCGCGCTTCGACGACGGCGAATCCGGTGACGCGGGCGACTCCGGGGACGCGGGGCGCGAGGGCTAACCGGCGTTCGGGGGCTCGTACGGAGGGATGTTCCGGCCCGGTTGGTAGTGCGGCCCCTGGCGGATGTGCCGGAGGATCACCGCCGTGTCGGCGGTGACGATCAGCCAGAGCACCCCGCAGGCCACGGCCCAGCCTGGGCGCCCCACGAGGGCGAAGGCGATGGTGCCGAACGTGGCCCAGGCCAGGCCCCACGCGCTGAACCAGAGACGCAGGCGCAGCGGACTGCGTGCGGTCACCGGTTCACTGCCCGTGCGCTTCATGAGAGGTCACCTCTCTCCGCCCCGCGCTACCGCAGCGTCTCCACCCGTCTCCACCTGTCTCCACCCGTCTCTGCTTTCCAGGATCCACCCGTGGGTGGTGGACCGGAAGGGGCTGAGGCTCCAAGATCGTAGATGTGCATCGATCGGGGGTAAGGCTGTGCTGGACGTACTGAGGGACCGGGCGAGGACGGACGAGCGGCTCGCCGCGTGGCTGAAGGATCTGGAGGGCGCCGGGGGCGCTGAGGGCACCGGGGAGCCGCGGGCCGGGGCGGTGCTGCCCCCGGCGGACGAGCTGGCGGACGTGCTGCTCGACCTGGCGGTGCCGCACGAGGACATCAACGACATGGTGGCCCTGCGCGGGCGGCTGACGGGGGACCCGGAGGCCCGCTGGCTGCTCGACCGCAGCGTCGCCGGGACGGTGCGGGACATGGGGGAGGTCGGTGCGGGCCCCGAGTACCCTCCCTTGCCGGCGGAGACGGGCACGCTGGGGGCGTTCTTCTACGTGTACGTCTTCGTGGCGGCCCTGCCCCATGTACGGGCGTATCACCGAAGCCGCGGCATCCCGGACGACATCTCCCGCCGTACGCTCGCGGACCTCGGGCGGCACATGGCGGTGCACCGCAGGGCGCGCGGCGGTCCCGGACTGCTGCACCCGGGCTGGAACGCCCTGCATTTCCGGGGCGAGCTCTATCAGCTGGGGAGGCTGCAATTCCAGCGGTCCGTGCTGGGGGAGCGGATGGGCGGCGCGGCGGCACAGGCGGGGCATCCGGCGCGACGCGGAGACCCGTGTCTGGACCTCCACATCACCGACTTCCGGGGGCCGTTGTCCCCGGAGGCGTGCGACCGGTCGATGACGCTGGCACGGGAGTTCTTCGCGCGGCACTTCCCCGAGGAGCGATATGAGACAGCCATGTGCCACTCCTGGCTGCTCGATCCGCAGCTGAAGCGGTATCTGCCGGCGGACTCGAACATCGTCCGCTTCCAGGAGCGTTTCCGCCTGGTGGAGGCAGATGAGCGGGAGCCGGACGACGGCACTCCCGTCGCGTTCGTCTTCGGCGACCGGGACCTCCCCGTGGCCGGACTGCCGAGACGGACAAGGGTGGAGAGGGCGGTGGGGGACCATCTCAGAGCGGGCGGTCATTGGTACGGAGGGCGTGGCTGGTTCCCGCTGTAGGCCGCGCGGCCGCGGAGTGAGGTGGGAACGGGGCCCCGGAGCGCTTCGTTGACGGGGCATGACTGCTGAGATGCGTGAGGGATACGAGGGGACGGGCCCCGGAGCGATCACGCCGGACGGCTGCGCGGTGGACCTGTACGCGCGCTTGTCCGTCGGGGACGAGCCGGACGTCATCGCCGGTGCGGTGCCGGCCGGGGCGCACATCCTGGAGCTGGGCAGCGGTGCGGGGCGGGTGACGCGTCCGCTTCTCGAGCGGGGGTTCCGGATCACGGCGGTGGACGAGTCCGCCGAGATGCTGGAGAAGGTCTCCGCGCTCGACGGACGGGTGCGCACCGTCCGGAGCCCCATCGAGAAGCTCGACCTGGGCGAGCGGTTCGAGGTGGTGATGCTGGCTTCGTTCCTGGTGCACAACGGCGATGTGTCGGTGCGGCGCGGGATGCTGCGGGCCTGCCGGAGCCATGTGACGGACGAGGGCTGCGTGCTGATCCAGCGGGAGGGCGCGGACTATCACACGAAGCTGCCGAGGGAGCGGATCGACCCCGGCGGGTACACCGTGCGGATCGTGTCGGCGGAGCCGGTGGGGGACGGGGTGAACGAGGTGCACGCGGAGTATGTCTTCCCGGACGCCGTGTGGACACAGACGTTCCGCTCCCGCCCGCTCACGAAGGAGCAGTTCGAGGAGGCGTTGGGGGAGGCGGGACTGAGGGTCGACAAGTACCTGACGGAGGACGGGATCTGGGTACGGGCGGTGCCGGTGCGCTGACGTGCTGGGGGCGGGGGCGGGGGCGCGGTTGGCCCGGCGGGGCGGCGGGTGGGGTGCTGTTGCGCGGAAGTGGTGTGTCGGTGGGCGATGAGTTCTGCGGGGCGGGGCGGTCTATCACGGTGACAGCACAACAGCCCGCTTTCCCCTAGGAGTTCACCGTGACCGCCACCACCGTCACTGCCCCCGCTCCCGCCGGTCGTCGCTCCGTCCGTATCGCTTTGCGCACGGTTCAGGTGTTGCTCGGCCTGTTCTTCGCGCTCGCCAGCGGGATGCCGAAGGTGATCGCGCACCCCACGGCCGTCGAGGCCTTCGAGAGGCTCGGGTGGGGCGAGCCGGGAATGTACGCCATCGGCACGCTGGAGGTGCTCGGCGGGATCGCGCTGCTGATTCCGTTGCTCGGTTCCGTCGCCGCGACGGCCCTCGTCGGGCTGATGGTCGGCGCGTTCATCGTGACCGTGACCGCGCTCGGCGGGGAGAACGCCGCCACGCCTGTCATCCTCATCCTGCCGCTTGCGTGGATCGCCGTGGCACGGCGCGGGAAGACGACGGAGCTGATCGGGCTGCTCCGCCGCGTCCTGCGGCGGGGGGTGTGAACGTCCCTGCACCGGGCGGGAGTTCCGTCCCCGTGTCGAGGGTCCACCGGGCGGTGCCGGGTGAGCCCCCGATGCGGGGACAGAGCCGTTGTGGGTACGGGTACGGGTGCGGGAGCCGGAGCCGGAGCTGCCAGGGGCGCTGTTACTGACCGGCGCCGCGCAGTCGTTCCATCTCCCGGCGGTCGCGTTTGGTGGGGCGGCCCGTTCCCCGGTCGCGTACGCCCGCGGGGGCCACGGCCTCGCGGGGCGGCGGGGGAGGGCTGTTGTCGACGTAGCACTCGACGGCCACCGGAGCGCCGACGCGCTTGCGGATGAGGCGTTTCACGACGACGACGTGTTCACGGCCGTCCGCGTGGCGCAGGCGTACCTCGTCGCCGACGTGCACGCCGTAAGCGGGCTTCACGCGCTCGCCGTTGACCCGCACATGACCGCCCTTGCAGGCCGCCGCGCCCATGGAGCGGGTCTTCACCAGGCGGACGGACCAGATCCAGACGTCGGTCCGCACGGAACCCCCGCCGGCACCTTCGCCCGTACCCCTGCCCGAGCCCGTACCCCCGCCCGAGCCCGTACCCCCGCCCGCCTTCGCGCCCGCCGGAGCGCCGCCGGTCCCGTTTCCGCTGCCGCCACCGCCTGAAGTCTCCGAAGCCATGCCCCGACTTTAATGCCTGCCCGGTGGTTCGCGGCCGGGGTCGCGATGCCCGGCGCAGCACGCGGGCGCGGTGTGGCAGCAGTGCGGCATCCCCGCCCCTACGGCGAGCCGTCCGGGAACCAATCCCCTCGTAGTCCGATAATTCGGGCTGATCTCCGCAAAGCAGGACGAGACCGAGGGGTGCAGCCCATGAAGCTCGAAGCCACCGTCGACGATCTGATGGACACATTGCGCGCCGACCTCGTACGGCTCGCCGCGATCCCCTCGATCGCCTTCCCCGGCTTCCCGGCGGCCCCGGTGCAGGAGGCGCACGATCTGCTGGTCGACCTGCTGCGCGGGGCGGGGGTGTCGAACATCGAGCGGCTCGACCTGCCGGACACCGCGCCCGTGATCTACGGGGAGATCCCGCCGCCGACCCCCGAGGCGCCGACGGTCCTGCTCTACGGTCACTACGACGTCCAGCCGCCGGGCGACGAGAGCCTGTGGAAGTCGCCGCCCTTCGAGCCGACCCCGATCGAGGGCGGCCTGCGCGCCCGCGGCATCGCGGACGACAAGTCCAACGTCATCGCGCACCTGGGGATGCTGCGGGCCTATGGCGGCCGGCCACCCGTCGGGATCAAGGTCGTCATCGAGGGCCAGGAGGAGTACGGCAGCGCCTTCGACGACTATCCGCCCACCGACCCGGAGCGCTTCGCCTGTGACGCCATGGTGGTCGCCGACCTCGGCAACCTCCGCCCCGGCACCCCCACCCTCACCACCGCCCTGCGCGGCGCCTCCGAAGTCGTCGTGGAGGTGCGCACCCTCGACGAACCGCGCCACAGCGGGGAGTTCGGGGGTGCGGCGCCCGACGCGCTGCTCGTGCTCGTCAAGGCTCTGGCCACCCTCCACGACGTACACGGAGATGTGGCCGTCGACGGGCTTCGGCGCGAGGAGTGGAGCGGCACGAGCTACACGGAGGACGAGTTCCGCTCGCTCGCGGGTGTGCGCGAGGGCGTGCCGCTCGTCGGCAGCGGCAGCCTGGGCGAACGCCTGTGGAGCGGCCCCGCCATCACGGTGATCGGCCTGGACGCGCCCGGCGTCGAGCACGCCGCGTCGGCCGTCGTGCCCTACGCGCGCGCCAAGTTGAACCTCCGCTTCCACCCCCGTCAGGACGCGAAGGAGGCGATGGGCAAGCTGGTCGGTCACCTGCGCTCGCTCACACCGTTCGGCGTCCACCTCACCGTCACGCCCGGCGACACGGGACCCGGCTACGAGGCGGCCACCGGCGGCCCCGCCTACCGCGCCGCGCGCGCCGCCCTCAAGGAGGCCTGGGGCGAGGAAGCCTCGTACGTGGCGACCGGCGGTTCCATCCCCCTGGTCAACGGTCTGGCGAAGGCGGCACCCGGCGCCGAGGTCCTGCTCTTCGGCGCCCAGGACAGTATGTGCAACCTGCACGCCCCGAACGAACGCGTCCTCTTCTCCGAGCTGCGCAACACGGTCGTCGCCATGGCCGCCTTCGTGCGTGAGTACGCCGCCGATTTCAGCCGTGACGCTTCCGGGAAGGGCGGCGCATGAGTACCACCGCGACCGACCCCGGCACACAAGAGCCGCAGCCGAAAGGGAAGTTCACCTTCCCCAGCGCACTGACCATCCTCGCGATCGTCACCGTGGCCGTCTGGCTGCTCGCCTTCCTCATCCCGTCCGGCGCCTACGACCGCAACGACAAGGGCGCCCCCGTCGAGGGCAGCTACCACCGCGTCGACTCCGGCCAGAGCTTCGTCGACCGGCTCAACGACCTCTTCCTCGCGCCGGTCAACGGCCTGTACGGGGTCCAGGACGAGAAGTCGGGTCTCGTCGGGCCCGACATGGCCGGTGAGCTGTACGGCAGCGCGGGCGTGTTCCTCTTCGTGCTGGCCATCGGCGCGTTCATCACCGTCGTCTTCGCCACCGGCGCCCTCGACCGCGGCATCGGCCGCCTCGCCCACCGGCTGCGCGAGCGCGGCGCGATGCTGATCGCGGGGGTGATGCTCGTTTTCGCCGTCCTCGGCACGGTCGAGGGGTTCGCGGAGGAGACGCTCGGCTTCTACGGTCTCATCGTGCCCCTGATGCTCGCACTCGGTTACGACCGGATGGTCGCGGTGGGCGCGATCATCCTGGGCGCCGGGATCGGCGTCCTGTGCTCGACGGTCAACCCGTTCGCGACCGGAGTCGCGTCCTCCGCGGCGGACATCTCGCTCGGCGACGGCATCGTGCTGCGCTTCGTGATGTGGGTCGTCCTGACCGCGGTCACCATCGCCTATGTCATCCGCTACGCGAAGCGCGTACAGAAGAACCCGGAACGCTCCCTGACCGGTTTCCTGCCCGGCGACCGTGAGCAGACCGCCGCCGACGCGGGCGAGGTGCCGGAGCTGACGGGCCTGCACAAGGCCCTGCTCGTCCTGGTCGCCCTTGTCTTCGCCTTCATGATCTTCTCGGTGGTGCCCTGGTCGAGCGCGCTGACGGGCAAGGCGGACGCCACTCCGTACGGCTTCGAACTCGGCTGGTCCTTTCCCCAGTTGGCGGCGCTCTTCCTCGTCGCCGCCGTGCTCGTGGGATGCGTGGCGCGGATGGGCGAGCAGAAGCTCAGCTCGACGATCATCCAGGGCGCGGCCGACTTCATCTCGCCCGCCCTGGTGATCGTGCTCGCGCGCGGCGTCACGGTGATCATGAACAACTCGAAGGTCACGGACACCGTCCTGCACTCCATCGAGGGCGTGGTGAAGGGGACGTCCTCCGGACTCTTCGCGGTCATCGTCTTCGTCGTGAACCTGCCGCTCGCCTTCCTGATCCCCTCCACCTCCGGCCACGCGACCCTCGCCATGCCGATCCTCGCCCCGCTGGCCGACTTCTGCGGGGTCTCCCGATCGGTCGTCGTCACGGCGTGGCAGGCGGCGAGCGGCTGGATGAATCTGTGGGTGCCGACCACTGCCGTGACCATCGGCGGCGTCGCACTCGCCAAGGTCGGCTACGACAAGTACTTGCGCTTCGTCTGGCCGCTGCTCGCCATCCTTTTCGTACTGATCTGCGCCTTCGTGGCGCTTGGAGCGGCTCTGACATGACAACGAACGCATCTACTGCAACGGCGGCCAGGCCCTCGGCCGCCGCCTACCGCAATCTCGCCGTCGCCACCATCGGCTTCACCCTCACCTTCTGGGCATGGGACCTGATCGCCCCGCTGGGCAGCGACTTCGGGGAGCGGCTCGGCCTCTCCTCGTTCGCGCAGTCCCTGCTGGTCGCCGTGCCGGTCATCGTCGGCTCGCTCGGCCGCGTCCCGGTCGGCGCGCTCACCGACCGCTACGGCGCCAAGCTGATGTTCCCGCTGGTCTCGGCGCTCACCATCGTGCCGGTGCTGCTGATCATCCCGGCCAAGGGCAGCTACGTCGCGATGCTCGCGGTCGGCTTCCTGCTCGGCCTCGGCGGCACGACGTTCGCGATCGGCATCCCGCTGGTCAACTCGTGGTTCCCGCCCGCGCACCGCGGCTTCGCGCTCGGGGTCTTCGGCATGGGCATGGGAGGCGTGGCGCTCTCCGGCTACTTCACGCCCCGGATCGCCAAGCACGGCGACAACCTGCCGTTCCTGGTCGTGGCGATCGCCCTCGCGGCCTACGCGGTCCTCGCGGCGCTCCTGATCACCGACCGCCCCGACCGTCCGGTGCCGACGAGCCCGCTCACGACCCGCCTCGGTCAGGCGGGGCGGCTGCGGGTGACGTGGGAGCTCTCCGCGCTGTACGCGATCGGCTTCGGCGGCATCGTCGCCTTCGGCGTCTACCTGCCCACGTACCTCAAGACCTGGTACGACCTCTCGCCGACGGACGCGGGCACGAAGGCGGCCGGGTTCGCGCTGGTCACGGTCATCTTCCGGCCGATCGGCGGCTGGCTCTCCGACCGCGTCCACCCGGCGTCGGTCACCTCGGTCGCGCTGGCCGTCGTCGCGGTCTTCGCCATCGTGCAGGCCTTCGAGCCGGGCCTGAACCCCGGCGGCACGATCTGCTTCCTGGTGATGGCGGCCGGGCTCGGCACGGCGAGCGGCAGCGTCTTCGCGCTCGTCTCGCAGGTGACACCACAGGCCCAGGTCGGCTCCGTGACGGGCATCGTGGGAGCGGTGGGCGGCCTGGGCGGCTTCGTCCCGCCGCTGGTCATGGGCGCGATCTACAGCGCCAAGGACTCGTACTCGATCGGCTTCATGCTCCTCTCGGACCTGGCGCTCGCGGGATGCGTGTACGCGTACGGCCGGATGCGGGGGCTGCGGGCCTCGTAGCCCGGCGTTTCGTCACCGGCTGCGCCGAGTCCGTCATCGAGCGCCGGGCGGGCCGACTCTCCCGGCCCGCCCGGCGTTCGGGCTAGTCCTGTTCCTCGTCGCCGAAGAGATGGCGCACCGTCGAGCGGTAGTTGGTCCGCACGTGGGCCAGCGCCACGCGGCGCGCGCGCTCCGCGTCCCCGGACGCCACCGCCTCGTACAACTCCCGGTGCTCCGCGAGGAGATGCGTCCACTCCTCGTTCCGTCGCGTCATCCACCTCAGGCGTCCGTCCACGGGCTCCATGACGGACGTCAGAAGTCCGTTGCCCGCCATCGCGAGGACGCGGTCGTGGAACCGCGTGTTGATGTCCGTGATCGCCTCCGCGTCCGCCGTGCGCGTGGCCACCGCCGCGCTGTCGAGCAGGGCGGCCAGCTCCGCGAGGCCCTCGTCTGTGGCCCGCTGCGCCGCACGCCCCGCCGCGAACACCTCCAACGCCTCGCGCAGCTCGAACAGTTCGGTCACGTCGGTGCGGGTGAGGCGGCGGACCACGGTCCTGCGCGGGGTCTCGAAGGTGACGAAGCCCTCGGCGACCAGGGCCCGGATCGCCTCGCGGACCGGCACCCTGGACACTCCGAGGCGCTCCGCGAGCTCCCGTTCGACCAGGCGGTCGCCGGGCCCGAGGCGTCCGGCGATGATCTCCTGCCGCAGCTCGGCGAGCACACGTTCGCGTACGGCGGCCAGCGGCTGTTCCACGGTCGTCATGGAGTCCATCATTGCCGAACCCCGCATCGATTTACCGATTCGTAACCGTACGGACATTGCCGGGCGCCCCCGGGAGCGGGAGCATGACGGAATCTTTGGTATACCAAACTTTGGTATACCAAAGCGCGCCGCACCTCCGTCCCCCCTTGCAGGAGGCCCCGTGTCCATGACCCAGCGCGCCGACGCCGCCCCGGGCGCCGCGACCGACTTCGTGCCCGACCCCCGCCTCACCAACGAAGACCTCGCCCCCACCACCGAACGCAAGTGGAAGGTCTTCGACCTCTTCGCCCTGTGGATGTCCGACGTCCACAACCTCGGCAACTACACCTTCGCGGCCGGACTGCTCGTCCTCGGCCTCAACGTCTGGCAGATCTTCACCTCGCTCCTCGTCGGCTTCATGCTCATCTACGTCGGGATGAACATGATGGGCCGCATCGGCCAGCGCCACGGCGTGCCGTTCCCCGTCGTCAGCCGCATCAGCTTCGGCGTCTGGGGCGCCAACATCCCCGCCCTGATCAGGGCCGTGATCGCCATCATGTGGTACGGAATCCAGACCTATCTGGCCTCCATCGCCGTCAACGTCATGCTGATCGCGGCCTTCCCGGGGCTCGACTCCTGGACCGAGCACTCCTTCCTCGGGCTGCACGCGCTGGGCTGGTGTTCGTTCGTCGCCCTCTGGCTCGTACAGGGGCTGATCATGACCAGGGGCATGGAATCCGTGCGGAAGTTCCAGGACTTCTGCGGGCCCGCGATCTGGGTCGTGATGATCGCCCTCGCCGTGTGGATCCTCTGGAAGGCCGGCTGGACCATCTCGCTCACCAGCACCCCGAACCCGGTCTCCACCGGTGAGCAGGTGCGGCAGTGGTTCGGCGCCATCGGGCTCATCCTCGCCACGTACGGCACGCTGATGCTCAACTTCTGCGACTTCTCGCGCTTCGCCCCCGACTACCGCACCGTCAAGCGCGGCAACTTCTGGGGCCTGCCCATCAACTCCACGGCCTTCGTGATCCTCTCCGTCGTCGTCACCGCGGGCAGCCTGGAGGTCTTCGGCAAGGCCATCACCGACCCCGCCGAACTGGTCGCCGAGATCGGCAACACCTGGGTGCTCGTCTTCGGGGCGCTCACTTTCGCCGTCGCCACGATGGGCGTGAACATCGTGGCCAACTTCGTCTCGCCGGCGTACGACCTGGCCAACGTCTGGCCGCAGAAGATCACCTTCAAGATCGGCGGGATCATCTCCACGGTCGCCGCCCTGCTCGTCACGCCGTGGAACCTCTACTCCAACCCGACCGTCGTGAACTACTTCCTCGGCGGCCTGGGCGCCTTCCTCGGACCGCTGTTCGGGATCATCGCGGTCGACTACTTCTGGATCAAGCGCGGTCGCATCGACGCCGAAGCGCTCTTCAAGGCCGAGCCGGGATCGCCGTACTACTACAAGAAGGGCGTCAACCCGAAGGCGCTCGCCGCCTTCCTGCCGACGGCCGGATTCGCCGCGGTGTGCGCGCTCGTGCCGTTCTTCGACTACGTCGCGCCGTACTCCTGGTTCATCGGGACGGCCACGGCCGCACTGCTCTACGCGGTGCTGTGCCGCGCCGAGCGGACCGCGTCCGCGGCGCTCGCGGACACGGACGCGGTGGAGGGCTAGTGCGCATCGTCGTCACCAACTGCAACACGACGCGGGCGATGACCGAGGAGATCGTGCACGGCGCGCGGGACGCGGCAGCCCCCGGCACCACGATCACCGGGCTCACCCCCGCGTGGGGACCGGAGTCCGCCGAAGGGTGGCTCGACAGCTACCTCTCGGCGGCCGCCGTCCTCGACACCCTGCGCGCGTACGAGGAGCCGTACGACGCCGTGGTCATGGCCGGGTTCGGCGAGCACGGACGCGAGGGCGCCCGTGAGCTCCTGGACGTGCCCGTCGTCGACATCACCGAGGCAGCGGCGCACCTGGCCTGTCTCCTCGGGCGGCGGTACGGCGTCGTCACCACGCTCGGCCGGGCGCGCGGCCAGATCGAGGACAGCCTGCACGCGGCGGGCGTCGCGCAGAACTGCGCGGCGGTCGTGGGCACCGGACTCGGCGTCCTCGACCTCGGGGACAGCGAGGTCACCGTCCGCGCCTTCCTCGCCGCGGCCGAGCGGGCCCGCGACGCGGGGGCCGAGGTCCTGGTGCTCGGCTGCGCCGGGATGACCGGGCTCCAGGAGAAGGTCGGCGCCGCACTCGACATGCCCGTGGTCGACGGCGTGGCCGCCGCGGTGAAGCTCGCGGAGTCGCTCGTAGGGCTCGGCCTGACCACGAGCCGCGCCGGCGGCTATGCCAAACCCCTGCCCAAGGAACGCACTTGGGGGCGGCAGGAATGAGACCGGGGGCGGCCGTCGGAGTGATTCTTCCCCCGATCTGCCGCCCGATCGGCGGTGTACGAGGCTTGACGCGGGCCGGGCCGCCGCAGACTCCGGGAAGCGCGCCGGGCCGGTCCGGCGCCGAGCAACTGGAGGCGCCCGGTGCCGCAGCCACCCTTCCGACCAACTGGTCGCCCCCGCCCCGGCGGTGCCCGCCCCGCCCTGGCCCGCCCCGCCCTGACCAGGCTCCTGGCCGCCGCGCTGCTGCTCGGCGCGGCGGCGGCGTCCCTCGGAGCACAGGGGGCCGGGGCCGTGCCGCGTGACGACGACCCGGCCCGCTCTCCCGGCGCCACCTTCTGGGTGGACCCGGACAGCCCCGCAGCCCGGCAGGCCACCGCGTGGCGGAGCGCGGGGCGGGCCGCCGACGCCCGGCTCATCGAGCGCATCGCGGGGCGCCCCCAAGCCGTCTGGCTGCACAGCCCCGGGCCGGGCCCCGCGGTCCGCACGGCCACCGAGGCGGCGGCCGCGGCGGGGCACACGCCGGTGCTCGTCGCCTACTTCATCCCGCACCGCGACTGCGGCGCCTACTCCGGCGGCGGTGCGGCGGACGCGGCGGCGTACCGGCGGTGGATCGACGAGTTGGCCGCGGGCATCGGCGACCGTGCCGCGTACGTCGTCCTCGAACCGGACGCCGTCGCGCAGAAGATCGCGGGCTGCGCGAAGGCCGACGCGGACGAGCGCTACGGGCTGCTCGCCTACGCCGTCGACCGCATCAAGGCCCGCCCGCACACCAAGGTGTACCTCGACGCGGGCAACTCCGGCTGGATCCCCGACGAGAACCGCCTGCTCGACCCGCTGCGCCGGTCCGGGATCGCCAAGGCCGACGGATTCGCCCTGAATGTCTCCAACTACCGGACCAACGCCGAGAGTTCGGCGTACGGGCACCGGCTCGCGGGAGCCCTTGGCGGCGCCAAGCACTTCGTCGTGGACAGCAGTCGCAACGGCAACGGCCCCTACACCGGCGGCGACGAGCCTTGGTGCAACCCGCCGGGCCGCGCCCTCGGCACCCCGCCCACGACCGCCACCGGTGACGCCGCGCTCGACGCCTACCTGTGGATCAAGCGGCCCGGCGAGTCCGACGGGACCTGCCGGGGCGGGCCGCCGGCGGGGCAGTGGTGGCCGGAGTACGCGCTGGGGCTTGCGAGCAGGGCCAAGGCGTAAGGACTCGGGGAGGGGGCCGTGGGCCAGCGCGTCAGTCCGGGACCACGGCCGTCGCGGTGATCTCCACCAGCTGGCCGGTGTAGCCGAGGCACGTCGTGCCGAGCAGCGTGGAGGTGTGCGGGCCCTTCGCGAGCAGGTCGGAGGCGCGGACGACCTCCCAGGCCTGGCCCAGCGGGCCCGGGGCGTCGCTCACCACGTACACCGTGCTGGCCACCACCTGCGTCAGGTCGCTGCCGATCGCGCGCAGGGCCTCGTCGAGGTTCGCGATGACCTGCTCAGTCTGGCGCACCACGTCGCCTTCTCCCACGAGATTCCCCTCGGGGTCCAGCGGTACGGAGCCCGCCATGAAGGCGAGCTTGGTGCCCGCTTCGACGAGGGCGGCGTGGGCGTATCCGGGCGGCGGGAAGAGGGTGGGCACGACGGTGCGGTGAGAGGTGGTCATGGGTCCGATCCTGGGGGAGGCGGGTGCCGGGACGCAGCTGAATTTCGTTCCGGTGCGGCTGGCCTAGGCTGGCGGGCGGGAATGACGTGCGGGGATCGTGCGGGAATGACGTGCGCGAATGACGTGCGGCGACGGTGTGCGGGAATGGCGTGCGAGAACGGTGTGCGGGTGACTCAGGGTGAGCGAGGTGGTGACGGTGACGGGCGGGGCTGCTGATCCTGCTTCCGCCGGGGACGCCGCTACCGCAGCTTCCACGGCGCCGTCTGCCGAGCGGATCGCTTCGCTCGTACGCTCCTGCGCCGCCGTCTTCCTCCCCGCCGAGGTGCCGCGGGAAGGGCGGGTCGCGTTCTGGGCGCCGGAGGGGAAGCTTCCGGCGGGGCTTTCCGAGGCGGGGCTCGGCGAGGCGGGGGAGATCGCCGTCGTGCGCCCGCACGGCAAGGGCGTCCGTACCCGTACCGTCCCCGCGCTGATCCTGCCCGTGGCCGAAGCCGCCGCGCTCCTGCTGCGCGCCGCCGCCGGGCCCGCGCACCCCGCCGTGGACTGCTGGGCCGCGGCCGTCCGGCACGCCCTGCACCTGGCCGCGCGGGGCAGGCTGCTGCCCGGCCTGACCGGCGGCGACCTGGACGCGTGGCGGGCCGGGCCGCTGGACGCCGCCGACGTCACGCAGCTGCGGGGGATCGCCGCCGCGCTGCCGGCGGAGGGGCACGCCGTACCGCTGCCCGGCAGCAGGCCCCTCCTGCTTCCCGAGCCGTTCGCCCTGGTCAGAGCCTTCGTCGATGCGGTGGTGGACACCCTGCCGCGCACACCCGCCGCGGCGCACGCGGTCGGCGCCCCCTTCGCGGCGCGGGAGCCGCAGCGGCTGCCGGGCGCCCGGGAGTGGGCCGCGGAGGTGGCGGCCGGGATGGATGCCGGGGTACGGGTGTCGCTGCGGCTCGATCTTCAGGCGCACGAGGTGTTCGACGGGGCTTCGGACGACGTACCCGATGCGGCGTCCGCGGACCGCGCGGGCACGGACGGCCCCCGGGAGAGCATGGCGAGCCCGGCGGCAGCCGTCGTGCAGGTGCACAGCCTCGCCGATCC
>NZ_JBNNJZ010000139.1:0-17116 GCF_050270335.1 Streptomyces sp. NPDC059900 | reverse complement strand
CAGCTGACCTGTCCTACCCCGGGTCGCGTGAGGATCTGCGCTACGAAGTGGTAGGTCCGTCCGGAACCGCTGTACAGCCACCTGGCCGCCGGTCTTGGCGATTCACGCAGCAGGAATTCAAAAAGCTTGATCTTGATGCGCGTATCGCATGGTCGGCCGACGGTCACCCAAAGCTGAAGCTCTATTTATCGGAGGCGCCGGACAGGCCGCCCACCACGCTATGGAGTTCGGCTGATGTGGGGACAAGTTCTCAAGCGCGCCAGCACCTGAGCAGACTGCTCGATGAAATGCACCAGCCGACTCCATCACCGGAACAACTGCTGAAGCATATTCTCACGATCGCGACCAGACCCGGTGACCTGGTATTCGACTATTTTGGCGACTCAGGAACGGCCGCTGCAGTCGCGCACAAAACGAACCGCCGCTGGCTCGCTATTGACAGCGAGTTGAACGTTGTGCGTGACCGTCTGGATAAAGTAATCAGCGGTAGCGATCCAGGCGGAATCACACACGAAGTGAACTGGACGGGCGGTGGGCACTATGACGTAGTTACGGCGACGGGACCCAACGGAGAATCCGGACCCCCTGAGTTGGGGACCGACGAAGATGTGCGGATTCAGGTCGTCACGTACCGCAAGGACGGGAGCATCGCTCCCACATTGGACCCGACCGAGAAGTACCACCGATCCGCTCAGCTAGAGGTCATCAGGCAACGACGCGAACTACTGCAGAAGCTGCGCGAGGTCGTCGGTGAAAGAAGTACGCCGGAAGCTGTAGTTCAACGGCTAATTGAATCCAATCGCTGGATTTTCGGGGGCGAGTACACGGGAACCTCGAAGCGACGTGACCTGTTCCCCCGTGACCAGCACGACATTCTTCTCGTGCGAGCTGACCAAAGCGTTCATGTCGTGGAACTCAAGAAGCCCGGAGCCCCACTTGTCAGGAGACATCGCGGTAGTTTGATCATGTCGAACGAGGTGCACGAGGCAGTAAGTCAATGCAAGAACTACATTCAGAGAATGGATGACTCGGGAGCAACCCTGCAAACGATTTACCGTACCGAAGATTCCCTTGAATACGATTTTCTTCGTGCGCGGGGAACTGTTGTGATCGGGAATCCCGATCACGTGGAGGTGCCTGGCGTAACTAAGCAGATGGTCACTCATGCCATCCGTTCTTACAATGCGGACCAGGGCCGGGTGCAGGTTTTGACCTACTTGAATCTGATCGAAAGGGCGGAAGAGGCACTCCGCTTCTACGAGGATGACCTCGAATCTCCTGGTATCGGGGGCGAACTTTGACGAGTACGCTCTAATCCCGGCGGACAAGTCTATGAGCTCGTAGCATGATCATGAGTAGGTCTTCTTGAGGCGTCGGTAGCAGATGAGGCTGCAGGCGAGGGAGACGAAGGCGTCGTGGAGTTCGGTGCGTCGTTCCCATCGGACGGCGAGGCGTTTGAGGTGGTGGAGCAGGGCGAAGGTCTGCTCGACGACGTAGCGGAGCTTGCCGATGCTCTTGATGTTGGGTGATCCCTTGCGCGAGACGACAGGCAGGATCCGGCGCTCGTGCAACGCGTTCCGGTTCGGGTTGGAGTCGTAGCCCTTGTCGCCGAGCAGGGCGTCTGGTCGGCGGCGAGGCCGGCCGGGGCGGCCCGCGACGGGCGGGCTGCCGTCGACCAGGGCGAGGGTCTGGGTGACGTCGTTGACGTTCGCCGCGGTGGTGATGCCGAGCCGAAGCCCAGCTCCAGGGGCAGGAGTTGCCAGGCTGCGTCGTTGTAGAGGACGAACAGGATGCCCTGCAGACAGAGCCGGTCCGGCACCGGCCGAGGCCCTGGAGACCGTTCCGGCCAAGGCGGCAGGAGCGGCTCGATCAGCGCCCACAAGTCGTCGTCCACAATCCACGGCCGAATACTCACACCGTCACGAACGGCCAAATCGTCACACCGGTCACGGCCAACCAGCGCACTTCAACAAGATCGTGTTACGAGCTCTAAGTGCAAGCTTCAAATTCCGATGCGGAACTGAAGGATCCCGAAGACCACGACAGCCAATACGCCAGCCCCCGCGAGCGCAACTGTTAGCGGCTGTGCGAGAGCCGGGTGTCGGTGGACTGCGTATGCCAACCCGGCCATGGCGATGAAACAGACCAGAACCAGCAACAGCGCAACGAGCAAAGCGAGCGTTGACACGATTAGCCACCCCTAGATTCATTTGGTACCCAGCAAACCCGAACCCTGGCGCCCTGCAACACATTAAATGGATCATGGCTGGCACTCCGTGTGAGCTGACAACGCCATCGAACCCCCACAGCCCTTGCTCAGCCAGACAGCACCCCTAGTCCCGGAAATACTCGGACCTCGAAGATCAAAAAGCGCCACGCAGCCGGACAGCGTGGGAGGCCGCCGGATGTTCTCGCACGGTCTGGGGCGGGAAGACTCGACCGGAGGCAGGAGAGCTGATCTAGCGGAGGGATGTAATGACTGACTTCCCGCCCCTTCGGGGAGAGTCCGACCCCACGAACGCGTCCACCACAGCCGAGTTCGCTGCAAAGATGCAGGAGGCTCGCCACTGGGCTGGAAACCCCTCACTCGAAACTATCGCACGCATCAGTGAGGGGTATATCCCAAAATCCACCGCTCACGACATCCTCAAAGGGAAACGCCTACCTAAACTAGATCAACTACATCACCTATTGGTTGCTTTTAAGATACCAAGATCCGAATGGGAGCCTTGGCAAAGTACATGGATGAGACTATCCACCAGCCAGTCGAGGAATGAGGAACCACCAAGCGGCAATTTAGACGAAACGAGGCCTTTTGAGTTACCCCCCTTGCACCTAGAAGACGCCGAAACGCCGATACCATGGCCCACACCCGTGGACCATGTCGACATACACAGGAAAATTGTCCTCTGGGGACCTCCAGCTTCCGGGAAAACATGCTTCCTGGCGGCCCTAAATGCCGCCATAGCCTACGCACCTAGAAACTGGACGCTTGTCGGAGGAGACGAGAACTCGGCCTACTTCCTCGACGAGGCAACGATTGATCTGGTGGGCCACTGCCGCTTCCCCCCGGCGACCATGATTGGGCGGCCTATACGCTTCCATCTCACCAGCCCCGTGCACATCTCTTACCCGTGGCACGGGCGGCGCAAAGTAAGAAAGATACCCCTGCGGATACAGCTGTCCATATTTGATCCGCCGGGCGGGTCCTTCGATTCTCGCCACAGCAGGCAGCAGCAAGTGATTGACCTACTTGCACAGGCCGACGGAATCATCTATTTTTTCGACGCAGTTCGCGAGGCGCAATGCGAAGACGCGTGGGATTACTTTCATTCGACCCTAAGTGGCCTAGAGCGCAAGATCGAGACGGAGCAGGGATTCATGGGCGGACGCCTTCCGCACCGACTCGCAGTATGCGTATCCAAGGCAGACACTGCGGAAGTTTTTGATAGAGCAATAGAGTACGGACTTGTAGCTCGAAGCCCCAGCGGCTCCAGCGACCTGAGAGTGTTAAATCCAGATGCCCTCTTCAGGAAGATAGCGTCTGACACCAGCGCATCATTCGTCGATTTCTCAATTCGCCGGTTCTTTCACGCAAGCCGTGTCCGGTATTTTGCAACATCCTCCGTCGGCTTTCCCTTGCAGGAGCAGGGATCAGATAGGCGCCGCAAAGTCATCTGGCACGATGATGGCCCCGAAATAGTCGGAGGGGTTTATCCAGTGAATGTTCTGGAGCCCATCCTTTGGATGAACTGATTTAAGATCTCAAGCTTGAGGAGATGATAGGCAGATAGCCTCTCCGATCCGCAGTTCTGACTGTGTGTTCGGGAACTTCTGCGTAGCAGTGCAGATTGTCGAATCCAAACTTGCGGTCTAGCGATTACGTCACGGCACGGCAAGTTCAGGAAGAACACCTCAACGCGGCGGGAAGAGGTGTTCACCCAGCAGTACAGATCGCGTCTCTCCCGTAGAGCACGGCATCGCCCAACTCAGGACTGTCGAGCGTCGTGGCTCGCCACCACGGCCGCCGTGAACTCCTCGATGAGGTGGTACCGGCCGTCGTCCGCCTGGGCCGGGCAGGCAAGCCATCTGCCCCCGGAGACCATGGGATGAATTCCGTGGGCAACACCAGTCAGGTCGCTCCGCCAAACACGCACGAGGCCGTTAGCCACCCATCGCGAGCGCTTAAGCGCCGAGCACTTCACGCACGTCGTATCCCCGAGGGCCGCACTAACTACTTGGGATCCACAATTTGCACAATCCGCCTCCGCCACGAGCAAAGCCCTGCGCGGCCCGCCTCGTTTCGGCGGGCCGCGCAGGGCACTCTCTACCGGCCCCTCATTGGGAACCACGTCCGCTGGAGCCTGGTTCCCGACAAGGACGGGATTCTGCTTAGTCGGGATACAGGGCTCAGTTGTCGCGCAGGTCCTGCTGGAATCGGTCGCGGATCGCGACCGGGGTGAGGGCGTTGGTGGCGCGCGGTGGGATCGCGCCGGTGCGCGGCAGGGTTCGCACGCTGATCAGGTGCGGTCCCGAAGCGGCCTTGGCTTCCAAGACCGCGCTGCGCAGGGCTTCTTCGCTCTGGCAGCCCACCGCGGTGCGGTAACCAGCCGCGAGCGCCGCGGCGGGGAACGAGGTGCTGTTGGAGGTCGTCGACTGGCCGCCGGTGGACTCGTGAATCTGGTTGTCGAGGATGACGTGGATGAGGTTGGCGGGTGCCTCATGTCCAATCATCGACAGGGCGCCGAGGTGCATCAGCGCGGCGCCGTCGCCGTCCAGCACCACGACAGTGCGCTCGGGGTGGGCCAGCGCGACGCCCAGGCCGACTGACGAGGCGTGGCCCATGGAGCCTTGCATGTAGAAGTTTCCGGGACGGTCGGCGACTGCGAAGACGTCGCGGCCGGTGAAGCCGGTAGTGGCGATGACAGACGCGTCTGGGCAGGTATCGGTCACCACGCGGATCGCGGTGCTGCTGGCCAGGCCCGTGGGCGTCTCGGTCTCCTGGGCAGTCGCTTTGCCGATAGCTCCGCGTTCCACCAGGACGAAGGGAGCTCGCCGGTCGGCCAGGTCCTTGTCCGCGGCGTCGAGTATCTCGGTGAACCGCTCGATGCCGTCCGCGGCGTGCAGCGTGTAGTGCGGGCTGCCGACGCTGTCGAGGATGCCGTGCGTGGACGGTCCCATCACGGCGTGCTGGGGCTCGTCGCTGGACGGGTCGGGCCAGCCGCGCAGGCTGGCGAAGGTGAGGATGGGCAGTTGGTACGTCATCACCAGTGAGGTGAGCGGGTTGATGAGGTTGCCCAGTCCGGAGTTCTGCAGCATGACGTAGGCGCGCTGCCCGCCCAGGGCGGCGCCGGCCGCGACCGCCAGGGCGTTGCCCTCGTTGGGGGCGGGGACGTAGCGGCCGGGCTTGGTGCTGAGGTGGGCGATGGGTCCGCCGAAGTGGGAGCAGGGTACACCGCTGGCGGTGGTGAAGCCTCGGTCGGCGAGGATGTCACAGAAATCTTCAGCGGAGATCATGGGCGGGGCAGCTCCGTTTCCGTGGCGGGTGTCGCGTCGACCTCGGCAGGGGGCGCGACCGACGCGGCATCAGCGGACGCTGCCTGGCGGCTGCGACGCCTCATCTTGATGCCCTCGATGATGATCGGGATACCGGAGATCAGGACGATTCCGATGACTATGCCTTCGATGTTGTCGCGGACGAAGGCGATCTGGCCGAGGTAGTAGCCGACCAGGGTGAGGCTGACGGACCACAGGACGGCACCGATGACGTTGAACAGGAAGAACGTCCGGTAGGTCATGCGGCCGACGCCAGCCGTGATGGGGATGAAAGTCCGGAACACCGGGATGAAGCGGGCCATCACCAGGGCTTTGGGGCCGTGCTTGAGCATGAATTCCTGCGCGCGTTCGGCGTTCTCCTGCTTGAAGAAGCGGGAGTTGGGCCGCCTGAACAGTGCGGGGCCTATCTTGCGGCCGAAGGCGTAGCCGAACTGGTCGCCCAGTACGGCGGCGACGGCGATGGCCAGCATGACCACCCATAGAGGCTGGTGCAGGATCTGGTCGTTGGCGACCAGCAGGCCTGCGGTGAACAGCAGTGAGTCGCCGGGCAGGAAGAAGCAGACGATCAGGCCCGACTCCGCGAAGACGGTGGCCATGATGCCCAGCAGGCCGAAGGTGGAGATGAGTTGTTCGGCATCGAGTAAGGGTGAGGCGGCGAGGTTCAGCATGGCCTGAGGTCCCTGGATGTGAGGCGGGAAATGGAAGATCCGAGAGCCGGTCCGTAAGGGGCCGGCTCCCGGAAGCGCGGGCTACTGGGCCCAGTGGGGTCGGTGGTCGATGCGTACGACGGCGCAGGTTATGGAGACTCCGCCGCCGTGGGCGACGATGAGGACGTGGTCGCCCGGCCCGACCTGGCTGGTGGCGACGAGGTGGTCGAGGCCGACGATCTGGTCGTTGACCGTCAGGTGTCCCAGGTTGCGGCCGAAGTCAAGCAGTCCCAGGTCGGGTGAGAGGCCCATGGGGTCCAGGATCACCTTGAGGTAGCTCTCCTGGCCGGTGAAGACGTGGGCGACGCGGGTGACGTCCGCCGGTTCGAGACCGGCTTCGGCCAGAGTGCGCAGGGCTATCTCAGTTCGCAGTTCGCCCTGACGGCGTACGACTTCGGCGACGGTCTCCTCCAGTCCGCCGGTGGCGGCCAGACGTTCCTTGAAGTCCATGCTGCGCCCCACCGTCAAAGACGGCGGGAAGAGCGGCTCGGCCCCTCGGTATTGCTCCTCGACCTCGGCGGTGGAGCCGGTGTTGATGGACAGCAGGCTGGCGAAGCCGTCGGTCTTGGACAGCAGGACGGCGCTGCCGGCGTCGCCCAGCACGCCGTTCTGGATGCCGAAGGCCCACCGGTTGAAGTTCGGGGTGCCGACATTGTCGGCACCTGTGAGCAGGGCAGTGGTGCGCTCGGGGACGGCCTGGAGGTAGCAAGCGGCCAGTTCCAGCGAGCCGATCAGTCCGCTGCATGCCTGCCAGACACCAAAAGAGGGCACGTCGCGGTCGGTGATGTGGCGCAGGATGTAGTGCTGCGGTGACCATCCTTCGGGGCCCTGTTCGTGGCCGCAGGCGTGGATGTGCATGTCGATGTCGTGTGGGTGTACCTGGGAGCGTTCCATGGCTTGACGGGCCGCGGCGACGGCCATGTCGGGCGCGGGCATGTCGTCGGCGACGGCCGCGCCGGTCCAGCCGTACCACTCATACTCGTCGGCGTCGTACAGGCCGAGAGCGACGGCCTTTTGAGCGTCGACGATCTCGGGGATGTAGGTGCCGAGACCAGCGATGCGGATGTCTGTGGTTTTCACGGGTGGCTCGATCCTCGTCTGTCGGTCGGTCAGGCCGAAGCGTTGGCGGAGTTGAGTTCAGCGGTCAGCGCCTGGACGACCGTGGCGATCGTGCCGTCCTTCAACAGCTGCACCATCGGCAGCTTCACCTGGTACTCCCGCTCGATACGGTTCCGCAGCTCCACCGCCATCAGCGAATCCATCCCGAGTCGGTTCAACGGCCGGTTCACATTGAGCCGCTCGGGGCGCAGCCCCATCACGACAGCCACTTCCCGCTTGACCGACTCCAGCAGGTCCGTGCTGGGCACGACGGCCGCAGGTGCCGGCGCGACATCGGCCGACCGGGGGGCGGGAATGTTGGCCTTCTTCGGCGTCGCGGCAGCAAGTGCGGGTTCGGGCGTGTGCTTGCTCGGGGCCAGTGTCGCTACCGCTACGGGTGCAGGCGCCGCGGCGGCCGGGGCCTGAGCCGCCGTGCCGGATGAGGCCGGCCGGCGCGTGGCCGTAAGGTGCCGCAGAAGCGGCGCGGTGGCTGCCGTCGGGTAAGCCTGTGCCCACGCGGGCCAGTCGGCGCGCAGAACAACGGTGTGCAGGCGTCCCTCACCAAGGAGGCTTGCCAGTACGGCGAATCCATCGTCGGGGCTGAAGGAGGACATGCCTTGTGGCAGGAGCGTACGTTCTTCCTGCCGCTCCTTGCGGGCCACCATGCCCACGCTGTCCCAGAAGCCCCAGTTGACAACCGTGGCCGGTCGACCGTGCGCGTGCCGGTGGTGGGCCAGGGCGTCGAGGAAGGCATTACCGGCCGCGTAGCCGCCGAGCATGGGCGAGCCGAGGAGCGCTGATCCGGAGGAGAAAAGAATGAACGCGTCGACTTCTTGGTCGTGCAGGAGCCGGTGCAGGTTCCAGGCTCCGGAAATCTTGGCAGCCAGAACCGTGTCGAGGTCCGCGGGGGTCATGTCACTCAGCGGGGCGTAGTCGATGACGCCTGCCGCGTGGAAGACACCGCGGATGGGCGGCTGACCCTGGCGGTGGCGGCCGGTCAGCAGCGCCTGCATGGCGTGGTGGTCGGCTACGTCGGCGGCCTCGTACTGCACGCTGACGCCGCGCTCGGCGAGTTCGTCGAGGACGCTGAGAGCCGCAGCGTGCGGGTGATCGTCGGGAAGCTGGGTCCCAGGGCTGGGCAATGAGCTGCGGCCGGTGAGCAGGAGGTGGCGAGCGCCTTGGTCGGCGAGCCACAGGGCCAGCCTGCCGCCGATGCCGCCTGCTCCCCCGGTCACCAGGTAGGTGCCCTCACCGTGGATGGCAACCGCCGGTGTGCGTGCTGCCGCCGAAGAACTAGAGGCGGTGCCGTGGCCGAACGACAGGACGATCTTCCCGGTGTGGCGGGACTGGGCCATGAGTCGGAACGCATCGGCTGCCTGGTCGGCGGCGAACTCCGTATGCGGCAGGGGCTGCAGATCACCACGCTCGACCAGGGCTGCTGCCGCGCGCAGGATGCGTCCGGCCCGCTCCGGAGCATTCTGGATCATGTGGACGACGTCGACGGCGTGGAAGGAAAGGTTGCGGGCGAAGGCGCGCAGGGGCAGCGGGTTGTCGTCGAGGATGTCCCGCTTACTCAGTTCGAGGTAGTGCCCGTAGGGCGCCATCAGGGAGAGATTGGCTGGGATGGCCTCACCCGCCAGCGTGTTGAGGATGACGTCGAACCCCTCCTCGCCCCGGGCGGGGCGAAAGGCGTCGGCGAAGTCCAGGCTGCGGGAGTCGGCGACGCGGTCCACGCCGAGCTCGGCGAGCAATTGGCGCTTAACGTCACTTCCGGCAGTGGCGTAGATCCGGGCGCCCCTCCAGCGGGCTACGTTCAAGGCTGCCAGTCCGGTGCCGCCGGTGGCGGAGTGGATGAGGATCTTGTCGCCGCGCTCGATACGGGCGAGATCGTGCAGCGCGTGGTACGCGGTCAGGTAGGAGGCGGGCAGGGTCGCGGCCTGGGCTGTGGTCAGGCGGGCCGGCTTGGGAGCGGTCAGGCAGGCACGCGTGACGACTTCGGTGGCCAGGGAGCCGTCGGCGAAGGCTATGACCTCATCGTCAACGGCAACGTCGGTGACTCGGCTGCCGATCTCGGTGACGGTGCCCGCGCACTCCCAACCGAGCGTCGGTGGCTGATCGTCCTGTCCGGGGTACGCGCCCAGGGTCAGCAGTACGTCGCGGTAGTTGACCCCGGCGTGGGCGACCTGGATGCGGACGTCGTCGGGCCCGAGGGGCCGATGCGCAGCGGGCTGGAGACGGAGGTCGTCCAGGACGCCGGGCGTGGGCAGTGACAGGTTCTGCGGCCTGCTGGCAGTGGCGAGCGCCTTGCGTAGACGGGCGGCAAGACGGCGGCCGTCGCGCAGTGCCGTCTGGTTTTCCGTGTCGGGCTTCTGCAGCAGGTCGGCCAGGGCGGAGATGCTGTCCGGGGACCGGTCGATGTCGACCAGTCGGGGGCTGAGGGAAGGCGTCTCTGCGGCAATCGTCCGGCCCAAGCCCCACAGCGGTGCTTGGAAAGGGTTGCGGACCGTGTCCGTGGAGCTGGTGGCCTGCGCGAGCTGAGTGATCAGCCAGAGCGGCGGGCGGCCGAGGGAGTGCTTGTCCAGAGCCCGCATCAGGTGCAAGACGCTGTGCCCGGTGAGGAGTTGGGTGCGGCCGATCTCGGTCGCGGTGGCGTCGAGCCCGACCTGCGCGTCCAGCGCCCACAGGTGGATGACGCCGCGGCAGGTGCCCTCACGTGCGATGTCGGCCAGGGTGTCGATGTAGTGGTCGGGGTTGGCCGGGTCGAGGCGGTAGCGTTCGCCCGCTCCGGCCATGTGGCCTGCTGCGGCGGTGATGGCGATGACGCGCTCGCCGCGCCAGGACAGTTCACGGATGAGGGCACGGCCGGTGGGGCCGCTGTCGGTCAGCACCAGCCAGAAGCCGTCCGGCTGTCGGCTGGTGGTCGAGGTCTGGTGCGGGGCGGCTTCCCAGGTGAGGGTGTGCAGCCAGGATTCCCGTCCGCCATCGGCGACGGGTACAGACGGGGCGGATTCGGTGGCGGCCACGGCGGTGTCCTCGATGTGCGGTGTCAGCGGTGCGGGTGCGTGACCGGCCAGGTATTGCAGGCGCAGGCCGCGCATCTGGGCCAGCAGCCGCCCGTCGTCATCGCGGATGTCGATGTCGGCGCTGAAGGAGTCTTCGCGCGGAGCGGGCAGCAGGCGGGCGTGGCTGTGCATCGATGTGGACGGCCGGCCGAAGAAGCGGACTTCGTCGATGCCTCCGAGAACGAAGACGCCTTCCTCACCGGGGGCGGTCAGCGGGCGGGCGGCTGCCATGGAGTGGCCGCTGGCGTCGAGGAGGGCCGGGTGGAAGTGGTACTGCTCCAGGCCCTCGCGCAGCTCGGTGGGGCAGATCAGGTGGGCGAGGACTTCCCCGTCGGTGCGCCACAGTTCGGCCACGCCTTGGAAGGCGCCGTTCCACTGGTTGCCGCGCTCAGCGTTCCACGGATAGAAGTCGCCGGCGTCCTGGTGCTCACCGCACCGGCCTCGGATGACCTCCAGAGGTTCGGTCCCGGCGGCGGCTTCTGCGGTGAGGGGGCAGGCGGTGGCTTCGGTGTGCAGCGTCCATTCGACGCTGTCGTTGTCGGCGCCCTGACTGTAGATGCAGCAGTGCAGGCTGCCGTCGGCGGCGGGTGTGGCGATGACGCGTACTTCGGGCGGTGGTGCGGACTCTTCCAGGAACAGAGCGCGGTGGTAGTGGACGTCGGAGAGCGACAGGGCACCGTCGCCGAGCACGATGTGGGAGGCTGCGGCGACGAGTTCGAGGTGGGCTGTGCCGGGCAGGATGATCGTGTCCTGGATGCGGTGGTCGCGCAGGTAGGCGTTGCGCTGAAGATCCAGGGGGCCCTGCCAGATCCGGCTGATGCCCTCGCCTCCGGTCTCCGTGCCCAGCAATGGATGCGATGCGGCCGAGGCGCGCGGAGTCGCCGCGTCGGCCGAGGCGGGAGCGGGCAATTCGGCAGCCTTGGGGGCGGGGTCGATCCAGTGCTGGGTGCGCTGCCACGGGTAGGTCGGCAGGGGAACGAAGGAGCCGGGCCCGGCCAGAGCCTCGAAGTCGAGCGGTACGCCCGAGGTGTGCAGGGAGGCGGCGAAGGTGAGGAGGCAGCCGCGTTCGTCGTCCTGGCGGCGCAGGCTGCCGACGGCCGTCACTTCCTGGTTGTCGGCGCGTCCGGTCTCCCGGATTCCGTTGATCAGCAGCGGGTGCGGGCTGACTTCGATGAACACGGTTTCACCGAGAGCGAGTTGTCCGCGGACGGCACCGACGAAGTCGACGGGCTGGCGGATGTTGCGTACCCAGTACTCGGCGTTCATGGCCGAGCCGTCGATGACTTCATTGAGCAGGGTCGAGTGCAGCGGGATGGTGCCCGGCCCAGGGGTCAGGTGCGCCAGTTCGGCCGTGAGGTCGTCGCGCAGAGCGTCCATCTGCGGGCAGTGGGAGGCGAAGTCCACGTTGACACGGCGGTTGGCGACCTCGCGGGTGTCGAGGTCGGCCAACACCTTGGTGAGCGCGTCTCCGTCACCGGACAGCAGGGTGGAGGTGGGGCTGTTGATCGCGGCCACCGCGACCTTGTCCTCGTACCCGGCCAGCGCACGGGCCGCTTCCTCGGCGGGCAGTCCGACCCAGGCCATCGTGCCGCGACCGGAGAGCCGCTTGGCGAGACGGCTGCGGCGGCAGATGACGGCGGCGGCGTCGGCGAGGCTGAGGGATCCGGCGATGTAGGCCGCGGCGGACTCGCCCATGCTGTGGCCGATGACGACGTCGGGTTCCACGCCCCAGGAGCGCCACAGCTGGGCGAGGGCAATCTCCATGGCCCACAGGGTGGGCTGGATGACGTCCAGTTCCTTGAATCGGTCTTCGTCACCCGACCGCAGCAGGTCGACGACCGACCATCCGGTCTCGGTGCGGATGGCGCCGTCGCACTCGTGCATGGCGTCACGGAACACCGGTTCGCTGTCGAGAAGTTGACGGCCCATGCCGACCCACTGCGAGCCCTGCCCGGGGAAAACGAACGCGATCCTGGGCGTCGTGCTGGAGTCGGTGTAGTAGCTGAAGGACAGGCCGGGTTCGTCCTGTCCTTCAGCGAAGGTGCGCAGGGCGTCGACTGCTTCTGTGTGGTTGTCTACGGGAACGGCAAGGCGCGCATCGTGCAGGGTGCGGCGCATGGCCGCGGAGTGGCAGATGTCGCGCAGGCTCTGGTCCACCCCCGCGCCGGTCAGGTGGTCCGCCATACGGCGAGCCGTTTCGACGAGGGCTTCAGGGGTGAGGGCGGACAGGGTCAACAGCTCGGTGCGAGCCGGCTCCAGATCCTGTGCGTCTTCGGCTTGCGGGGCGGGGGCGGCTTCGAGGACCAGGTGGGCGTTGGTTCCGGAGAATCCGAAGCTGCTGACTCCGGCGACATACGGTCTGCCGCGATCAGGCAGCGCGGTGGTCTGTGTAGGGATCTGCAACGGTAGTTCGTCCCAGGCGACGGCCGAGTTGGGGTTTTTCAGGTGCAGGTTGGGCGGCACGGTGCCGTGCTCCAGGCACAGGACGGCCTTAATGAGTCCGGCGATGCCGGCGGCGGCCTCGGCGTGACCGATGTTGGTCTTGATCGAGCCGACCAGGCAGTGCTCGTCCTTCGCGCGGGGGCCGATCACGTCGGCGAGGGCCTGCAACTCCACGGGGTCACCGACGCTGGTGCCGGTGCCGTGGGCCTCGATGTAGTCGACACCGGCGGGGTCGATGCCGGCGTTGGCGTAAGCGCGTTGAAGGACATCGCGCTGGCCCTCGACGGCGGGGGTGACGAGGTATCCGCTGCTCCGGCCGTCGTTGCCGATGGCAGAACCGCGAATGACGGCACGAATGCGGTCACCGTCGGACAGAGCGGCCTTCAGCGGCTTGAGGATGACGGCGCCGACGCCATCACTGCGCACGAATCCGTCACCGGAGGCATCGCCGAACTTGCAGCGCCCGTCGCTGGCCAGCATCCCAGCGCCGGAGTAGACGACGCCTTCTTCCGGCAGCAGAACGATGTTCACACCACCGGCGATCGCCAGATGGCACTCTCCCAGGCGCAGGGCCTGCACAGCGTTGTGCACGGCAACCAAGGCAGACGAACAGGCCGTGTCGACGGTGAAGCTGGGCCCGCGCAGGTCAAAGGCGTAGGAAAGACGCCCGGAGGTGATGGCGCGTGAGGCGGCACCCGTCATCGCGTACAGGTCGAGCTGGTCACGCCTGTCGTACTGCAGATGCCAGTAGTCACCGCCGAGTTGACCGATGAAAACGCCCGCATCGGAGCCCGCCAGCCTGGCGGCGGACTGTCCGGCGTCTTCGAGTGCCTCGTAGGCGGTTTCCAGCAGCAGCCGCTGCTGGGGATCCATTCGGTCGGCCTCGCGGGGAGAAACCCCGAAGAATTCGGCGTCGAAGGCGTCGATATCGCGCAGCAGGCCTCCCCACCGGCTGACAGTGCGTCCGGGGGTACGGGGGGCGGGATCGTAGACCGCGTCGATGTCGTAGCGCTCGGAGGGTATCTCGGTTATAGCGTCGCGGCCCTCCAAGAGCATCTTCCACAGTTCCTGAGGGCTGGTGGCATCGGCGAACCGGCCGGCCATGCCGATGATGGCGATCGGTTCGCTGACAAGGTCTGCAGCAGGTGTGGGGTCGTGCGGCATGGGTGTCCTTCCGGGCATGGCGAAGCCGTTAACTGGAACGCAGCACGTGTGAGACCCATTGCGCGCACGCGGCGAGCGGACAGCAGTGCCGGCTCGGTGGCGGGCGTGCACGCGAATGGTGTTCGAGGGTGACGGGAGAATCGGCTCCGTCTACGAGGACGGTGGCACGACGCATGGCGAGTGCGTCGTGCGGTCGATCAGCCATGGCAGCTTGTCGGCGAAGCCACCGGTCTTCCAACGTTGTTGCGGCACAGGACAGTTGCCCGTTGCCGAACGCCCCCGCTGTTTCGACATGTATCGAGATTGGCTTGTGAGAGGGCTCTTCGCAACGCGCGACTCAGTGACCCTCGTCACATACCGCCGATCTCTGGGTTCAGGTTGACATCTGTCGAATCAAGAAAGATCCTAGTTCTTGATTCGTCATTTGTCTATATAGGTGTCGGTGATAAACCCGTCGCGTCAGCGGCAAGCGGGCCGCCGGACACGCCAAGCGAAGACCCTGGACAGGAGTCGATCTCGTTGAGCGAACAGACCACCAACTCGGGGCCGGACCAAGCCGATCAGAACACCGGGCTCGAGACCGGCGGCGCCTGCTGTGCCGGTATCGCCGAGCTGCGCCAGCGGGCCGAACAGGCCGCAGCACTCCGCACCCAGCAGACCGCCTCCGGCGCGGACGGCATCGCACCCGCACCCTCCGGCGCCGCCTGATGTCGGCGGCCGTCTTAGTCTCAGCATCTGAAAGGACACGACACCGTGGTTGACCAAAGCCTCGACCAGTTTCCCGTCGCCGTGATCGGAGCGGGCCCGATCGGCCTGGCCGCCGCCGCACATCTGGCCGAACGCAACGTCCCTTTCGTAGTGCTGGAAGCCGGCAACACACCGGCAGCAGCAGTGCGGTCCTGGTCCCACGTCCAGCTGTTCAGCCCATGGGAGTACAACACTGACCCCGCCGCCCGGCGCCTGCTGGCCGAGGCCGACTGGCAGGAGCCGGACGCATCGGAGCTGCCGACCGGCGGAGACCTGGTCAAGCAGTACCTGCAGCCACTGGCCGAACTGCCCGCCCTGGCACCGCACATCCGCTACGGCGCGACCGTCACCGCTCTGAGCCGCCGAGGCATCGACCGCCTGCGCACCGCCGGCCGCGAGCAAGCTCCCTTCGTCGTCCGCCTCGCCGACGGCGAGGAGCTGCTGGCCCGTACGGTCATCGACGCCTCCGGCACCTGGCATCAGCCCAACGTCGTGGGTGCCAACGGCCTGCCCGCCCACGGCGAGCACGACGCTGCCGCATGGATCACCCACGGGCTGCCCGATGTGTTCGGCGCGGACCGCGACCAGCACGCCGGGCGCCACACCGTCATCGTCGGCGCAGGACACTCGGCCGCCAACACCCTCTTGGCCCTGGCCGAGCTGGCGGACGACGCACCGGGCACCACCATCACCTGGGCCATCCGCAGCGCCGATCCGGCTGCCTCGTTCGGCGGCGGCAGCGACGACGAGCTGCCCGCGCGCGGTGCCCTCGGCTCGGGACTGAAGATGCTGGTGGACACCGGCCGCGTCACCTTGGCGTCGAACTTCCGCACCCACAGCATCCGTCGCGTGGGCGAAGACCAGGTCGAGCTGGTTTCCCTCGACGGCGGCGAGCAGACCATCACAGCCGACAGGATCGTGGCGGCCACCGGCTTTCGCCCGGACTACGGCATCAGCGACGAACTGCGCCTGGAGTTGGACCCGATCATGTCGGCGCCCCGCGCACTGGCGCCGCTGATCGACCCCAACCAGCACTCCTGCGGCACCGTCACGCCGCACGGCTACCGCGAACTGGCCCACCCCGAACCGGGCTACTACATCGTCGGCATGAAGAGCTACGGCCGCGCCCCCACGTTCCTCATGCTCACCGGCTACGAGCAGGTGCGTTCCATCGCTGCCGCCCTGGCAGGCGACCTGGAAGCCGCCCAGTCGGTGGAACTGCAGCTGCCGGAAACGGGGGTGTGCTCGGTGACAGCCGGCGGCGAGGCCATCGCGCTGCGACTGGGACTGAGCAAGGAAGAGCACGAGCAACTGCTGCACGCCACCGCCAAGCACCTGGGCACCTCGCCCACCGCGGCAGACGCGGTCCTGTCGGCGGCCACCGAACTCGGCATCGACCACACCGCAGCTCTCCAGCTGGCGGCCTACGCCGCCGACCAGTTCGACGCACCCGGCGCCACGGGCTGCTGACGGCACTCCACGGGGCCGTCTCCTCCTTCGCGCGAGGGAGGAGACGGCCCCGTTCCCGCCCGTCAAGAGATGCGGTGCACCTTGTGCTGGGCCGCCTGCGCCCGGGGGCGCACCACCAGCAGGTCGATGTTGACGTGCGGTGGCCGGGTCACCGCATAGCCCACCACGTCGGCGACGTCCTCGGCGACCAGCGGGTCGGGCACCCCGGCGTACACGGCATCGGCCTTTTCGCTG
This sequence comes from Streptomyces sp. NPDC059900, assembly GCF_050270335.1. Lineage (NCBI taxonomy): Bacteria > Bacillati > Actinomycetota > Actinomycetes > Kitasatosporales > Streptomycetaceae > Streptomyces > Streptomyces sp. NPDC059900. The sequence goes on along the minus strand of NZ_JBNNJZ010000139.1, from coordinate 636 downwards.
CTGCCGCGGTAGCGGTTCAGGGAGAACTCCTCGGTGTGCACCATGCCGGGCGCGATCTCGATGACCCTCAGCGGCTGCCCGCACACCTCCTGCCGCAGCGTCTGCGCCAGCACGTGGGCTCCGTGCTTGGCAGCGCTGTAACCGCCACCACCCTCGTAACAGGTGAAGGAGGCAGTGGACGTCAGCACGACGACCACGCCATCGCCGCTGGCCACCAGCAACGGCACCAGCGACTGAGTCATGTGCAGCGCGCCGAGGACGTTCACCTCGTACATGCGCTGCCAGTCAGCCGGATCGGCCTGGGCGATCTCTTCGGTCCCGTACGCGCCACCCGCGATGTTGACCAGCACATCGCAGGCTTCGAGCTGCCCGGCGAACACAGTCACCGCCTCACGGTCGGTCACGTCCAGCGGGTAAACCTTCGCTGTCCCGCCGTCGGCGTGAACCTGCTTGGCAACCGCTTCCAAGCGATCGGCCCTGCGCGCCGTGAGCGCCACCGTGTAGCCCTGGCGGGCCAATTCTCGCGCGGTGGCTGCGCCGATGCCGCTGCTCGCTCCAGTGATCACAGCCGTACGCGATCGAGTGGGCTTTGCCATCAAACGGTCCCCCACACCCCTGATTAGACAGTTATCTAAG
>NZ_JBNNJZ010000138.1:0-17238 GCF_050270335.1 Streptomyces sp. NPDC059900 | reverse complement strand
CCCCCGCCTATCAGATCGACCTGGCCTCGCTGAACGACTCCGGGGCCACGGGAACGGCCCTGCTCAGTCTGCGCGGCAACGCTCTGACCGTGTGGATCAAGTCCGAGGGGATGGTGCCGGGGCAGCCGTCGGCGCAGCATCTGCACGGGTCCACCGACGGGCACGACTTCCAGTGCCCCGACGACGGCGACGACACCAATGGCGACGGCATCCTCGACAACACCGAGGCCACCGTCCACTACGGCGACATCAACATCTCGCTGACCGAATCCGGTGGCACCGACGCGGGCAGCGGCCTCGCCGTCGACCGGATGCCGGTGGCCGACGCGCAGGGGAAGGTCTCGTACAAGCGGACCATCACCGTCGGGCAGGACGTCGTCGATCACATCAAGGACCTGCACATCGTGCAGCACGGCATCGACCCCAACGACAACGGCAAGTACGACTTCGAGGGCGCCGGCAAGAGCGAACTCGACCCGAAGCTTCCGCAGGAGGCCACCGCTCCGACCAACTGCGGAGTGGTCAAGGGCGCGGCCGTCGGGTCCGTGCCCGTCGGCGGGGTCGAGACCGGGGGCGGCGGCGCCGCGGACGGCATGCCGCCGGGCGGCGTGATCGGTGCCACAGGGGCGGCGGCGGTGGCCGCGGCCGGTGGGCTGGTACTCGTACGGCGGCGTATGACGCCCGTTCCCGCGGTGGCGAAGTCGGGGGATGCCGCGTGAGGCGCCCGGCCCGGCGCGCCTTCGCCCCCGTGGTGGCCGCCGTGACGGCAGCTCTGCTGCTCAGCGCCTGCGCGGGCAAGGACACCGCCGCATCGCAGTCCCCGCAGGACCGGAGCGCTCCGAACGCGAAGCCGAGCGCGGAACCGGGGCCGGGGGCAGGATCGGAGCAGGCCGACCCCGCAGCGGACCTCGCGCGGTCCGTGCCCCGGCGGGTCTCCATCCCCTCCCTGGGCGTGTCGAGCGAGCTGGAGACGCTGGGGCAGAACACGGACGGGGAGATGACGACACCGGAGAACCCCGACCTCGCGGGCTGGTACGAACCGGGCCCCACCCCCGGCTCCCGCGGCCCTGCGGTGATCGCCGGGCATGTGACCTGGAACGGCGCCGACGCGGTCTTCAAGGGCCTGAAGACGATGAAGACCGGCGACACCATCGAGGTCGCCCGCGAGGACGGCAAGACGGCCACCTTCACCGTGGACCGCGTCGAGGAGTACCCGAAGGCGAAGTTCCCCACCCTGGAGGTGTACAAGAACATCGACCACGCGGGGCTGCGCCTGATCACCTGCGGCGGCGATTTCGACGCGGACCGGCACTACTACTCCAGCAACGTCACGGTGTTCGCGAGCATGACGGGCGTCGCCTAGGCGATCAGGCGCCCGGGCGCTCAGCCGACGTGCTCGTCCTCGGCCGGGACGAACGCGGCCAGGGCGATCCGCTCGGCGATCGCGTTCATGTCCTTGCCCTTGGCGTCGGTCGCGTTGACCGAGTAGACGAGGGTGCGGGTGCCGTTCTCGGTGGAGGCGATCATGTTCGTGTAGCCGTAGCGGGCGCCGGTCTTGAGCCAGACGACCTTGCCGTCGACCTCCATCCGCTGGAGTCCCGCGCCGAACACGGCTTTCGGCACACCGGGCGCCAGCTCGGGCAGGGTGAACATCTCCTTCAACTGGGGCTGCGGCACGACGTCCCCGCCGAACAGCGCCTGCGTGAAGACCTCCAGGTCGGCGGTGGAGGAGATCAGGTCGCCCGCCGCGAAACGGTCCGTCTGGTTCCACTCGGTCACGTCCACCAGGCGAGTGGTGCCGTCCGGCCGCTCCATGCTCTGGTAGCCGCGGTTGTGCGGGCCGCGGATGCGGGGGTCGGAGCCAGGGAAGTAGGTGTCGCGCAGGTGGAGCGGCCGGAAGATCCGCTGGCTCGCCTGATGGGCGTACGAGTCCCCGGTGACCCGCTCGATGAGCAGACCGAGCACCGTATAGCCGATGTTGCGGTAGTGCTGCTCGGCGCCGGGGTCGTGCTCGGGACCCTTGGCGATGGCCGACGCCACGACCGTCTGCGGCTTCAACGTGTCGTAGCGGTGGGCGTATTCGTCGTCGAAGCCGTCGCCGGGCCGAAGACCGCTGGTGTAGTTGAGCAGGCTGCGGACGGGAATGGGCGAGAACTCCTTGCCCCCGTCCTGCTTCCCCTCCGGGAACAGGTCCGGCATGTAGTGCTGCACCGGCTTGTCGAGGTCGAGCTCGCCCTCGGCGGCCAGCTGGAGCGCCACGGCCGCGGTCACGATCTTGGTTATCGACCCGGCGCGGAAGCGCCCGTGCGGGTCCGCCTTCCGCTCCGTGACCAGGTCGTGCACGCCCGCACTGCCGCGCCAGGTCCCGTCCGTCCCGCCGACGCGGACGAGAGCGGCGGTCGCGTCGGCGTTCGGAAGGCCCTTGATCGCGTCGCGCAGGGCCTTGCGGTCGGGCGCGTCGTGCTCGGCCGGAGCCGTCACGGCCGAGGTGTGCGCGAGGGCGGGGGCGGTCGCCGCTCCGGTGAGGCCGAGCACGAGAGCGGCGGCAAGAGCGGTACGGGCACGGAACGGCACGGTGTCTCCAGGATGGGTCCGGTGTGGCGCGAGTGGTGGTTCCATCCTGGTGATCGTCCGGGCGGGACGGATCCTCACTGGGTAGGGCGGCGGGCCGGCCGTCCCTGAGGGGCCAACACCCAGAGACATCCGGGGTGTTGGCGGGGCTTCCCCTAGGGGGAGCCGGCCGGTGAGCCGTCGGCGCGCTCCTGCGCCGCCATCACCTCGTCACCGTGATCGAAGGCCCACGCGCCGAAGGCCTCGATCGGGTCGAGCAACGTGCGCCCCAGGGCGGTGAGTTCGTATTCCACGCGGGGCGGCGACTCGGCGTACGGCTGCCGCGCGACCAGGCCGTTGTACTCAAGGCGCCGCAGTGTCTCGGTGAGGATCTTGGGGCTGATGCCGCCGATCAGGACGCGCAGTTCACCCGGTCGGCGCGGACCGTGCCGCAGGGCCCAGAGCACCACGGCGTTCCAGGTGTTGGCGAGCAGATCGAAGGCGAGCCGGGCCCGGCAGTCGGCGAGCAGATCGTCGTTCGTCGTCACGTACCGAATGGTGCCCGAGCACTTTCCTACTGTCGTTCTGAATCCCGGTGGCCGGGGTTCAGAACGAGAAGGAGACGGTCATGCGGATAGGCATCATCGGCACGGGCGCCATGGCGGACGCGCTCGGCACGCACTGGGTGCGCGCGGGGCACGAGGTGCTGATCGGCGGCCGGGACGAGGAACGTGCGGCGGCGCTTGCCGCGCGGACGGGCGCGGCGGGGCACGGGACGCCGTCCGCGGCGGCCGGGTTCGGGGACGCGGTGCTGCTCGCCGTGCCGTACGAGGCGGGGGCGGTGGTGGCCGGGGAACTCCGGGACGTCCTGCGCGGGCGGGTGCTGGTCGACTGCTCCAACCCGGTGGGTCCCGGCTTCGCCCTGCTCACCGGGGGCGGCCCGTCGGCCGCGCGGCGGATCGCCGACGCGGCGCCCGCGGCGCACGTCGTCAAGGCGTTCAACCTCTGCCACGAGGACGTATGGCGGATGGACCCGCCGGTCTTCGACGGCCGTCCGCTCGCGGTCCCGGTGTGCGGGGACGACGAGGCCGCGCTGGATGCCGTACGGGAACTGGTGAAGGACGCGGGCTGCGCGCCGTTCGCCGCGGGTGGCCTGGAGCGTGCCGGTCTCCTGGAGGCCACCGCGGCGCTGCTCATCGGCCTCTGGGTGGGGGAGGGGGCGGACGCGCAGGCGATCGCGCCCCCGCTGGCGTATGCCGCCGGAGCCCCCCGGGCCGGGGCCGTCACTTCGCCATGAGCAGGATGACGAGGACGATGCCGACCAACAGGGCGATGGTCAGCATGCGGCCCACGGGATGGCGTGGATTCAGGCGGTGGCCGCGGTAGCCGCGCTCGTCGCGCTCGTACACGAAGAGTGGTTCGTCCCGCCGGTCGTCGTCGCTGTTCCCCATGCACCACAAGCTAGTTGAGGGCGCGCCCGGCCACGAGGGGGCGCCACCTTCACTGCGTGCGCAGGGCGTGCAGGGTGTCCACGCGGTTGGTCGTGATCGAGTCGACCCCGAGGTCGAGGAGGCGCCGCATCGCGCGCTTGGTGTCCGGCGTCCAGGCCGAGACGAGCAGCCCCTGGCGCCGCACCCGGGTGATGAGTTCGCGGTCGAGCAGGGAGAAGCGGTAGTTGAGCCAGCGGGGCCCCAGCGCTTCGAGCACGGCGGGGCGGGGCGGGGCGACGGTCGTCCAGGTCAGCGCGGTCTCGGCGGCGGGATCGGCCGCGCGCACCGCGAGCAGCGTACGGGCGCCCGCGCTGTAGTACGTCCGCTCGACCGCCCCGCAGTCGGCCACGGCGCCGACGATCGCGCGTACGGACCGGGGGGTCGCGCCGGGCAGATCCAGCATCAGCCGGTGGTCTTCGGTCGCCGCGATGGCCTCTTCCAGAGTGGGTACGCCGCCGTCGGTGAGGCCCCGCACCTCGTCCGCGGAGAGCGTGGAGAGAGGGCGGTCGACGTCCCACAGGCGTTTGAGGGTCTCGTCGTGCAGCAGGACGGGGACGCCGTCACGGGTGAGGCGGACGTCGATCTCCACCGCGTCCGCTCCCCGGCCGAGCGCGGAGCGCAGGGACGGGAGGGTGTTCTCGCGGACGCGGTAGGGATCGCCTCGGTGGGCCACGGCTGTCACGGTGCGCATGGACCCATTGTGGTGCCCGTTTTAGGGGGCGAGCCAGGTCTGCGTGTACGTGTCGATCTCGGCGACGATGCGGGCCTTGCCCGCCGGGTCGAGGAACGACGCCTCGACGGCGTTCTTCGCCAGGTCCGCGATGCCCCGCTCGTCGAGGTCGAGGAGGCGGGCGGCGACCGCGTACTCGTTGTTGAGGTCGGTGCCGAACATGGGCGGGTCGTCCGAGTTGACGGTGACCGGGACCCCGGCGGCGACGAACTGCTTGATGGGGTGCTCGTCGAGGGTGGCGACGGCGCGGGTCGCGATGTTCGACGTCGGGCAGACCTCCAGCGGGATGCCGCGCTCGGCGAGGTGGGCCAGGAGCTTCGGGTCCTGTGCGGCGCTCGTGCCGTGGCCGATGCGCTCGGCGCGCAGGTCGGTCAGGGCGTCCCAGATGGTGCCGGGGCCGGTGGTCTCGCCCGCGTGCGGGACGGAGTGCAGGCCTGCCGCGATCGCCTGGTCGAAGTACGGCTTGAACTGCGGCCGCGGTACGCCGATCTCGGGCCCGCCGAGCCCGAAGGAGACCAGGCCCTCGGGGCGCAGCGTGTCGGTGGTCGCGAGCCGCAGCGTCTCGGCCGCGGATTCGAGACCGGCCTCGCCGGGGATGTCGAAGCACCAGCGCAGTACGACGCCGAGGTCCGCCTCGGCGGACTTGCGGGCGTCCTCGATGGCGTCCATGAAGGCACGGTCGTCGATGCCGCGGCGCACGGAGCTGTAGGGGGTGACGGTCAGCTCGGCGTAGCGGATGTTCTGCCGGGCCATGTCGCGGGCGATCTCGTACGTGAGCAGGCGTACGTCGTCCGGGGTGCGGATCAGGTCCACGACCGAGAGGTACACCTGGATGAAGTGGGCGAAGTCCGTGAACGTGAAGAAGTCTGCGAGGGCCTCCACGTCCGTGGGCACCGTCGAGTCGGGGTGCCGGGCGGAGAGGGCCGAGACGATGCGGGGAGATGCCGAACCGACGTGGTGCACATGCAGTTCTGCCTTGGGCAGACCGGCGATGAAGGCGTGCGGGTCGCGTGGCTCACGGGTGTGGTGCAGGTCGGTCACGGTTTCCTCCCCAGGAACGGAATTGATCGGCTGATCGGGTAACTCGGGATCATCCTAGGCCGCGGCCCTTCGGCGGAGGCGGTGGCCGTAGCATGACGGAACGTACGAAAGAGGTGACGCGGCATGTCCCAGGGTCCGGGCGAATCGGGCACGTCCGAGGGGCGGGACCCTTGGGCTCCGCCTCAGGAGGGGGCGGGTTCCGGGCGGGGGGCCGGGCCGGGTTCCGGGGCGGTGCCGCTGGAGAAGCGGGATCCGTGGGCCGCGCCGTCCGTGCATGAGCAGTCGACGATTGCTTCCGGTTCGGGGCCGGTGGTCGGGCCCGGGCCGGGCGCCGGGCCTTTCGCGCCTCCGGCCGGTGCCGGGGGACAGGGTGAGCCGGTGCCGCCGCCGCCCGTCGGGCCCGAGGGGCCGGGGCAGGTGCCGTACGGCTACCCCGGGTATCCGGCCGCGGGCGGGCCGGGGCCGCAGGGCTACCCCGGTTACCCGGGCTACCAGGGGCAGGGCGGGCCCGGTTACGGCTGGGCCGCGATGCCGATGACGCCCGCCAACGGGATGGGCGTGACCTCGCTCGTACTGGGGATCATCGCGGCCGCCGTCTTCTGCCTGTGGCCGCTGGCGATCGTGCTCGGCATCCTCGCGATCATCTTCGGGGCGATCGGACGTGCCAGGGCGAAGCGCGGCGAGGCGACGAACCCCGGCCAGGCGCTTGCCGGGATCATCTGCGGCGTCGCGGGCATCGTCCTGGGCGTGGCCCTGATGGTGGTCCTCGTCGTCATGCCGGACGACGCCTTCGAGGAAGACGGAGCCTCGGACGACGGCAGCTACTCCGCCACGCTGGTCGTCGAGCCCTGACCGACCGGGATCCGGAGCGCCCCCGACCGGGCAGGCCCTAGCGCAACCGCTCCCGCGCCTCCATCAAGGCGAAGCCCAGCAAGTTCGGGCCGCGCCACTTTTCCGGGTCCCCGGCGCGGTCGTCGTCGGCCGCCAGGCCTATGCCCCAGATGCGGTCCACCGGGCTCGCCTCCACCAGGACGCGTGACCCCGTGCCGACCAGGAACGAGCGCAGGGCCTCGGTCGACGCGAATTTATGGACGCTGCCCTCGACCACGATGCCGAAGCGCTCCCGCTCCCAGGTCGCCTCGTCGAAGCCCCGCACCAGGCGCCCGGCCTTCTTCGCCTCGGCGGGCGTACGGCAGGCGAGGATCGTCGCCTCTGCCTCCGCGTCCGAGAAGAGGCGGGCCTTGGACGCCATCATCCAGTGCTCCGCCGTCCCGTACACCACCCCGTCCACGGTGAACGGCGACTCCCACCACTGGCTGAAGCAACTCGCGCCGAGCGACCCGTCCCGGCGCGGGGCGTGTCCCCAGAAGTGCAGGTACTTGACCTTTTCTCCCGCGCGCAACGCGTGGACCAGTGCGTCCACCGAGTCGATCTTCGTCATGCACGCGAGTCTGGCACGCACCACTGACACTTCGTCCTGGGTTTTCCAGGAGGACTCGACACCTGGTCGACAGATTCCGTCGCGTAACCAAAAGGCAACAACGGAATCACTTGTTGGAGTACCACTGCTCTGTCAGGATCGGCACTCAAATCGATCTGGAGCTACGCCGAACCCCGCGGGACGGGGACGCCGGCGGAGGAGAGCGTCATGCACAACTTCCAGGCGCAGGACCATTTCGCGGAAGGCGCGCAGTACATCGCCGGACGGCTGACCGAGGGCACATCGGGCCGCACCCACGCCGTCGTCGACCCGGCCACCGGCAACGAGATCCACCGATACGAACTCGCGGGCGAGAAAGACGTCGACGCCGCCGTCGCCGCGGCCGCACAGGCCTTCCCCGCGTGGGCCGGCGCGACCCCCGGCGAGCGCTCCGACGCCATGCACCGCTTCGCGGCCGTCCTTGCGGACCGCGCGGAGGAGTTCGCGCAGGCCGAGTCGCTCCAGTGCGGCAAGCCCATCAAGCTCAGCCGGGAATTCGACGTCCCCGGCACCGTCGACAACGCCGCCTTCTTCGCGGGCGCGGCAAGGCACCTCCAGGGCCAGTCGGCCGGTGAGTACTCCGGCGACCACACCTCGTACGTACGGCGTGAGCCCATCGGCGTCGTCGGCTCCATCGCGCCCTGGAACTACCCCCTCCAGATGGCCGCCTGGAAGGTGCTCCCCGCCATCGCCGCGGGCAACACCATCGTCCTCAAGCCCGCCGAGCTCACCCCCTTCACCTCGCTGCTCTTCGCGCAGGCAGCCACCGAGGCGGGCATCCCGGACGGTGTCGTCAACATCGTCAGCGGGGCCGGGCGCGACGCGGGCGAGCGGCTCGTGGGCCACCCCGACGTCGCCATGACGTCCTTCACCGGCTCCACCGGCGTCGGCAAGCGCGTCGCCGAGATCGCCACCTCCACCGTCAAGCGGCTGCACCTGGAGCTCGGCGGCAAGGCGCCCTTCGTCGTCTTCGACGACGCCGACCTGGAAGCCGCCGTGCACGGAGCCGTCGCGGGCGCGCTCATCAACACCGGGCAGGACTGCACGGCCGCCACGCGCGCGTACGTGCAACGTCCCCTGTACGACGCCTTCGTGGACGGCGTCGCCGCGCTCATGGAGACCGTACGGCTCGGTGACCCCTTCGCCGACGACACCGACCTCGGGCCGCTCATCTCGCACGTCCACCGCGACCGCGTCGCCGGTTTCGTCGACCGGGCCCGCTCCTACGCGCGCGTGGTCACCGGCGGCGAGGCGCTCGACCACCCCGGCGCCTTCTACAAGCCCACGCTCATCGCCGACGCCGCGCAGGACAGCGAGATCGTGCAGTCCGAGGTCTTCGGGCCCGTTCTCGTGGTGCTGCCCTTCGACTCCGACGACGAAGGCATCCGGCTCGCGAACGACACGCCGTACGGTCTCGCCGCCTCCGCCTGGAGCCGCGACGTGTTCCGCGCCAACCGGGCGACCCGCGAGATCAAGGCAGGCTGTGTCTGGGTCAACGACCACATCCCGATCCTCAGCGAGATGCCGCACGGCGGATACAAGGCATCGGGCTACGGAAAGGACATGTCTGCCTACTCCTTCGAGGAGTACACCCAGATCAAGCACGTCATGTTCGACAACACCGCGGAAGTCCGCAAGGACTGGCACCGCACCGTCTTCGGGGACCGATAGCCCATAGGCCGCCCGACCAGCGGCCCATCCTCCCGAAAGGGCACCAAGCGCATGGAGCAGTACGAGCCCGACCTGTCCCCGGCCCAGCTGGCCGCCATGCACCGCAGCTTCAGGAACGGCAGGGCCGCCCTGACCCGCCGTTCCCTGCTGCGCGCCTCCGCGGGCGGCGCGTTTGCCGTCGGCGGCCTCGGCACCCTCAGCGCCTGCGGGATCCCGGCGGCGAGCAAGAGCCAGGGCGAGGTCTCCTCCGACGACCACTCGGCCAAGGAGAAGCAGATCAGCTTCTCCAACTGGACCGAGTACATGGACGTCGACGACGACCAACGCCGCCCCACCCTGGACGCCTTCACCAAGCGCACCGGGATCAAGGTCAAGTACACCGAGGACATCAACGACAACGTCGAGTTCTTCGGGAAGATCAAGCCGCAGCTCGCGGCGGGCCAGGAAACCGGCCGCGACCTCATCTGCGTCACGGACTGGCTCGCGGCCCGGCTCATCCGCTTCGGCTGGGTCCAGAAGCTGGACCCGGCGAACCTGCCGCACGCGTACACCAATCTGGCCGCCCAGTTCCGCAACCCGGACTGGGACCCGGGGCGGGCCTACTCGTACCCCTGGACCGGCATCTCCACGGTCATCGCGTACAACAAGAAGGCGACCGACGGCGAGGACATCACCTCCGTCTCGCAGCTTCTGGACAACCCCAAGCTCAAGGGGCGTGTCGGCTTCCTGTCCGAGATGCGCGACAGCGTCGGCATGACGCTCATCGACATGGGCAAGGACCCGGCGAAGTTCACCGACGACGACTTCGACGCGGCCATCGCCCGCCTCCAGAAGGCCGTCGACAAGAAGCAGATCCGCCGCTTCACGGGCAACGACTACACCTCGGACCTCGACAAGGGCGACCTCGCCGCGTGCCTCGGCTGGGCGGGCGACATCGTCCAGCTCCAGGCCGACAACCCCGACATCGCCTTCCACATCCCGGACCAGGGCTACATCACGTCCACGGACAACCTGCTCGTCCCGAACAAGGCGCGCCACAAGCGCAACGCCGAACGGCTCATCGACTACTACTACGAGCCCGAGCCCGCCGCGCGCCTCGCCGCGTACATCAACTACGTCTGTCCCGTGGACGGTGTGCGCCCCGAGCTGGCGAAGCTCGACAAGGAAGCCGCCGCGAACCCGCTGATCCTCCCCGACAAGGAGATGGCCGCGAAGTCCCACGGGTTCCGCTCGCTGACGCCGAAGGAAGAGACGGCGTACGAGGAGAAGTTCGCCAAGCTGACCGGTGCCTGACCCCTCATCCCCCTTCCCTCGCGCCTCTCCCGCCTCCCTCGACCCCCTGGACGCACCATGACGACTGCTACAGAACACGGCGGCGACGTCCGCCTCACCGGGATCAGCAAGACGTACGGCTCCTTCACCGCCGTCCGCCCTCTCGACCTCACCGTGCCGCAGGGCTCCTTCTTCGCGCTGCTCGGCGCGTCCGGCTGTGGCAAGACCACCACGCTCCGCATGATCGCGGGCCTGGAGGAGCCCAGCTCGGGCACCGTGCACCTGGGCGAGCAGGACGTCACGGCACTGCCGCCGTACAAGCGGCCCGTCAACACCGTCTTCCAGTCGTACGCGCTCTTCCCGCACCTCGACATCTTCGAGAACGTCGCCTTCGGCCTGCGCCGGCGCGGCATCAAATCGGTGAAGGGCCAGGTCGGCGAGATGCTCGACCTCGTCCAGCTGGGCGAGCAGGCCCGCAAGAAGCCGCACCAGCTCTCCGGCGGCCAGCAACAGCGCGTCGCCGTCGCCCGCGCCCTGATCAACCACCCCAAGGTGCTGCTCCTCGACGAGCCGCTCGGCGCCCTCGACCTCAAGCTGCGCCGCCAGATGCAGCTCGAACTCAAGCGCATCCAGACCGAGGTGGGCATCACCTTCATCCACGTCACGCACGACCAGGAGGAGGCCATGACGATGGCCGACCAGGTCGCGGTGATGAACGCGGGCAGCGTCGAACAGCTCGGCGCCCCCGCCGACCTCTACGAGAACCCGCGCACCACCTTCGTCGCCAACTTCCTCGGCACCTCGAACTTCATAGAGGCCGAGATCGCGGGCCGCAGCGGCGAGGACCTCACCCTCAAGGCCGGTGACGGCAAGCTCACGCTGCCCGCCGCGCGATGTACGGCGCCCACCACCACCGGCGGCAAGGTCATCCTCGGCGTACGCCCCGAGAAGATCTCCCTCACGCACGCCGACGACGCGGGGGAGATCCCCGCGGGGCGCAACCGCATCACGGGCCGCATCGCCGACAGCAGCTTCATCGGCGTATCGACGCAGTACGTGGTCCGCAGCCCGGTCTGCGACGAGTTCGAGGTCTACGCCCAGAACATCGAGCGCGACACCCGCCTGGTCCCCGGCACCGACGTCGTCCTGCACTGGAACCCGGCGCACACCTTCGGGCTCGACCCCGCCCAGGACATCGAAGCGGGCGTCGAGAAGGTCGAGGAGGACGCCTCCGCATGACCACGACCCTCACCAAGGCGTCCCCGGAGAAAGAGCCGGACGAGGCGCCGCGCAAGATTCGCAAGCGGGGGAGGCTCGTCCCCTACTGGCTGCTGCTGCCCGGCATCCTGTGGCTCGTCGTCTTCTTCGCGCTTCCGCTGGTCTACCAGGCATCGACGTCCGTCCAGACCGGCTCCCTGGAAGACGGCTTCAAGGTCACCTGGCACTTCGCGACCTACTGGGACGCGCTGAGCGACTACTGGCCGCAGTTCCTGCGCTCGGTGATGTACGCCGGCGCCGCCACGATCCTGTGCCTGCTGCTCGGCTATCCGCTCGCGTATCTGATCGCGTTCCGCGCGGGCCGCTGGCGCAACCTCATCCTGGTCCTGGTCATCGCGCCGTTCTTCACCAGCTTCCTCATCCGTACGCTGGCGTGGAAGACGATCCTCGCGGACGGCGGCCCCCTCGTGGGCGCCCTGAACTCGCTGCACGTCCTGGACGTCACCAGCTGGCTGGGCGTCACGGACGGCGACCGGGTCCTCGCCACGCCCCTCGCGGTGATCTGCGGCCTCACGTACAACTTCCTGCCGTTCATGATCCTGCCGCTCTACACCTCGCTCGAACGCATCGACGGCCGGCTGCACGAGGCGGCGGGCGACCTCTACGCGAAGCCGTCCACGACCTTCCGCAAGGTGACCTTCCCGCTGTCCATGCCGGGCGTCGTCTCCGGAACGCTGCTCACCTTCATCCCGGCGGCGGGCGACTACGTCAACGCGGATCTGCTCGGTTCCACCGACACCCGCATGGTCGGCAACGTCATCCAGACGCAGTTCCTGCGCATTCTGGATTACCCGACCGCCGCGGCCCTCTCCTTCATCCTGATGGCGGCGATCCTCGTGATGGTCACCTTCTACATCCGTAAGTCCGGGACGGAGGATCTCGTCTGATGGCTGCCTTCTTCCGCTGGCTGCGCGGCAAATTCGTCGTCATCGCGGGTCTGCTGACGCTCGCGTATCTGCTGCTGCCCAATGTCGTCGTGACGGTGTTCTCCTTCAACAAACCGAAGGGGCGCTTCAATTACGCCTGGCAGGAATTCTCGCTCGACGCCTGGAAGGACCCCTGCGGCGTCGCCGACATGTGCGGCTCGCTCAGCCTGAGCCTGCAGATCGCGGCCTGGGCGACGATCGGCGCGACCGTGCTCGGCACGATGATCGCCTTCGCGCTCGTGCGCTACCGCTTCCGGGCGCGCGGCGCGGTCAGCTCGCTGATCTTCCTGCCGATGGCGATGCCCGAGGTCGTCATGGCCGCGTCCCTGCTCACGCTCTTCCTCAACATGGGCGCCCAGCTGGGCTTCTGGACGATTCTCATCGCCCACATCATGTTCTGCCTCAGCTTTGTGGTGACCGCCGTCAAGGCGCGCGTGATGTCCATGGACCCGCGCCTGGAGCAGGCCGCACAGGACCTTTACGCGGGCCCCGTGCAGACCTTCGTCCGCGTCACGCTGCCGATCGCCGCACCGGGCATCGCGGCGGGCGCGCTGCTGGCCTTCGCGCTCTCCTTCGACGATTTCATCATCACGAATTTCAACGCGGGCTCGACCGTGACGTTCCCCATGTTCGTCTGGGGATCGGCGCAGCGCGGTACGCCCGTTCAGATCAATGTGATCGGCACGGCGATGTTCCTTGTCGCCGTTCTCCTGGTGCTCGGCGGAATGATCGTCTCCAAGCGCCGCAACAAGCAGTCGGCATAACGCCCTGCACGCCCTTTGAAGGAGTTGGAAATCATGGCCCCAAGCGCCATGACCCGCTGGACCACTTCCCTTTCCGACGCCCAGCCGGTCTCGTACTGGCTGGACGACCCCGGAAAGCCCCGCGCCGAGCCCGCCCTCACCGCCGACGAGCAGTGCGACCTGCTCGTCGTCGGCGGCGGCTACAGCGGACTGTGGACCGCGCTGATCGCCAAGGAACGCGACCCGGACCGCGACGTCGTCCTGGTCGAGGGCCGCGAGGCGGGCTGGGCCGCCTCCGGCCGCAACGGCGGCTTCTGCGCCGCGTCCCTCACGCACGGCATCTCCAACGGCCTGTCCCGCTGGCCCGGCGAGATCGCGAAGCTGGAGGAACTCGGCGCCCGCAACCTCGACGAGATCGAGGCGGCCGTCAAGCGCTACTCCATCGACTGCGACTTCGAGCGCACCGGCGAGATCGACGTGGCCACCCAGCCGCACCAGCTCGCCGAACTGCGCGAGATGTACGAGGAGATGGCGGAGCACGGCCTCGCGGACGGCTCGCAGATGCTCGACGCGGACGCCGTGCGCGCGCAGGTCGACTCGCCGACCTTCCTCGGCGGCCTCTGGGACCGCGAGGGCGTCGCCATGCTCCACCCGGCGAAGCTGGCCTGGGGCCTCAAGCGCGCCTGCCTGGAGAAGGGCGTGCGCGTCTACGAACACACGCCCGCGCTCGAACTCGTCTCCTCCGGCGCCGGGATGGCCGTGCGCACCCCGTACGGCCGGATCCGCTCACGCCAGGTCGCGCTGGCCACCAACATCTTCCCGTCGCTGGTCAAGCGCGTGCGGGCGTACACCGTCCCGGTCTACGACTACGCGCTGATGACGGAACCGCTGACCGAGGAGCAGCTTGCCGCCATCGGCTGGCACAACCGCCAGGGCCTTGGGGACAGCGCCAACCAGTTCCACTACTTCCGGCTCTCCGCCGACAACCGCATCCTGTGGGGCGGTTACGACGCGATCTATCCCTTCGGCGGCAAGCTGCGCGCCGAGCACGACGACCGCCCCGAGACGTACGCGAAGCTGGCGGGCCACTTCTTCACCTGCTTCCCGCAGCTGGAGGGCGTCCGGTTCACGCATGCGTGGGGCGGGGCGATCGACACGTGCTCGCGCTTCTCGGCGTTCTTCGGGACGGCTCACGCGGGGCGCGTCGCGTACGCGGCGGGCTACACCGGGCTCGGTGTCGGGGCCACTCGGTTCGGTGCCGACGTCATGCTGGACCTGCTCTCCGGCGAGCGCACGGAGCGTACGTCCCTGGAGATGGTGCGCACGAAGCCGCTGCCGTTCCCGCCCGAGCCGTTCGCGTGGACGGGCGTCGCCCTGACCAAGTGGTCCATGGCCAGGGCGGACGAGAACGGCGGCAGGCGCAATCTGTGGCTGAAGACGATGGACAAGCTGGGGCTCGGCTTCGACAGCTGACCGGCTGTGCCCGCGGGCCCCGGGCGGCCGCTGTCGACTGTTCGTCAATAAGTTGCCCGAACCCGCGTAACGCCCGGCCCCCCACCCCCTCTCTCCTGTGACAGGCACAGCTGTTGCACAGGAAGAGGGAGGTTCCCCCATGGCTGACGCGGGGGCGAAGTCGGCGGTCGAATGGCTTGTGTCGGTGGCGCCGGACCCCGATGCCTGCCGCTGGGAATGGGAGCGCAACCCCCTGGGGGTCGCGCTCCTTCCCGCGGGCAGGCTCTGGGACGTACTGATCCTGCCGGGCGAACTCGGCTATCCGACGCTCGACGTACTGACCCGCTGCATCGACCGCCCCGGTCCGGTGCTCGCCGACTTCGGCGACGCCCGTATGGGCTTCTTCGTCCCGGCCGGCACGGTCTCCCGCTGGGTCGGCACGGGGGTGCGTGGCGCGGGCCAGGGCACCTGGATCGTGGTGCCCTACCCCGGCCGTTCCACGGGCGGCGTCCGCTGGCTGGTCCCGCCCGACGGCTCGGGCACGCTGACGGATCCGGCGCTGCTCGAACTCGCGATGCACGAGGCGGCGGCACAGCTGGCGCCGCGGGAGCAGCCGGAGGGTCCAGGGGAGTAGTTCTTGACGGGACCTTGACAACTTGATTGGTCTGGACCAAATTGAGCGGCCCACCCTCCCATTTCCCCCATGCCCGGAGGCAGTCGTGGACCGTTCCCTGTCGCGTCACCTGAGACGTCTCACCGTGGCCACGGCCACGGCCTGCGCGCTCGCCGCGTCCGGCCTGCTCGCCGCCGAGGCCTCGGCGGGCCCTTCGACGGGTCCCGCGCCGAAGGCCGCGGCCGACCACGCCCTGGTCGGCTATCTGCACACGAGCTTCGCCAACGGCTCCGGATACACGCGGCTCGCGGACGTCCCCGACAGCTGGGACATCATCGACCTCGCCTTCGGCGAGCCGACCTCCGCCACGTCCGGCGACATCCGCTTCAGCCTCTGTCCGCAGACCGAGTGCCCCGGCGTCGAGACCAAGGAGGAGTTCAAGGCCGCGGTCAAGGCCAAGCAGGCGGCGGGCAAGAAGGTCCTGATCTCCATCGGCGGCCAGAACGGCCAGGTCCAGCTGACCACCACGCAGGCCCGCGACACCTTCGTCTCCTCGGTCTCCGCGATCATCGACGAGTACGGACTCGACGGCCTGGACATCGACTTCGAGGGCCACTCCCTCTCGCTGAACGCCGACGACACGGACTTCAAGAACCCGAAGACCCCGTCGATCGTGAACCTCATCTCGGCCGTCAAGACCCTCAAGTCCAAGTACGGCAGCGGCTTCACGCTCACGATGGCCCCCGAGACCTTCTTCGTGCAGCTCGGCTACCAGTTCTACGGAACGGGCAAGTGGGGCGGCCAGGACCCGCGCGCCGGCGCCTACCTGCCGGTCATCCACGCCCTGCGCGACGACCTCACGCTGCTGCACGTCCAGGACTACAACTCAGGGCCGATCATGGGCCTGGACAACCAGTACCACTCCATGGGCGGCGCGGACTTCCACATCGCGATGACCGACATGCTGCTCACCGGCTTCCCGGTGGCGGGCGACACGAACAACGTCTTCCCCGCGCTGCCCCCGGAGAAGGTGGCCATCGGCATGCCCGCGTCGGTGAACGCCGGCAACGGCCACGTCTCCACGGCCGAGGTGAACAAGTCCCTGAACTGCCTGACCAAGGGCACCGACTGCGGCTCGTACCGGACGCACGGCACCTGGCCGGGGCTGCGCGGCCTCATGACCTGGTCGATCAACTGGGACCGGCACAACAACGGCGAGTTCTCGAAGAACTTCGACGCCTACTTCGGCTGAGCCGCGTCCGCCCCGGTGGCGCGGTGCCCGTACCGCGCCACCACGAGCGCGACCCCGTACAGCACGATCCCGAACAGACACCAGCCGGCCACGACGTCCAGCGGCCAGTGATACCCGCGGCGCACCAGGCCGAGCCCGACCCCGAAGTTCAACAGGGCGCAGGCGATGACCATTTCACGCCGTGCGTACGTGCCGCGCAGGTGCGGGAGCAGGAGCAGCGCCGCCCCGCCGTAGGCGACCACGGCGGTGGCGGTGTGGCCCGAGGGGTAGTAGCCGCTGCCGTCCATGCCGGGCGGGCCGGTGCGGCCGACGAGTTCCTTCAGCGGGATCACGAGCGCCGGGACCGCGGCCATGGCCACGGCGGCGGCGACCGGGGCGAGCCACCAGCGGAACGCGCCTGCCTGGTGGCCGCGCCAGGCCGCGTAGGCGGCGGCCAGGGCGAGGACCGGCACGGCGACGGCGACGCCGCCCAGATCGGCGAGGAATTCGGCGGCGCCGTCCGGCAGGCGGCTTCCGGTGATCCAGGGGCCGAGCCGCTCGTCCGCGCCGCGGAGGGGGCCGTCGGCGGCCACCTGCCAGGTGATGAGTGCGAAGAGAAGCGCACCGAGGCAGCAGAGGCCGGAGAGGAAAGCGGTCGGCCGCCCCGGAACAGGGGGGGGAGTTGCGGGGGGGCCCCCCAGACCCGTGGTGCGCACGCCCCGGGGGGGTTGGGGGGGGCGGGCCGCCCATCGGGGAGGGGT
>NZ_JBNNJZ010000137.1:0-17246 GCF_050270335.1 Streptomyces sp. NPDC059900 | reverse complement strand
CCCTGTGGGCGGTCCTGCCGGTGGGGATCGTGCAGTCGATGGCGTACAGCGAGTCCCTCTTCACGGCGCTCGCGGCATGGTCGCTGTACGCGGTGCTCACCGGCCGCTGGGTGTGGGCGGGCGTGCTCGCCTCCTGCGCGGGCCTGACCCGCCCGGTGGGCGCGGCGGTGGTCGCGGCGATCTGGGTGACGGCCGCGGTCCGCCGGGAGCGCAGCGCCGACCGGCGCATGATCCTCGGGGTGGTCCTCGCCCCGCTGGGCGCCGCGGGTTACGTCCTGTGGGTGGGCCGGCGCACCGGTGACGGCATCCTCGGCTATCTCGACGTCCAGGCGGGCTGGGGCAACGGCTTCGACTTCGGCTACGCCTTCGCCCGCTTCGTCGGCGAGAAGTTCACCGCCTTCCCCGCGGCCCTCGCGGGGGCCGGCCTCATCATCGGGGTCGCCCTGGTGATCTGGCTGTACGTCGCCGGCGTCCGCGCGAGGCAGCCGCTGCCGCTGCTCGTCTACACCGGGATCGTCGTGGCGCTCGCCCTGTGCGCGGCGGGCTATTTCGGCTCGAAGCCGCGCCTCCTGCTGCCCGCCTTCCCGCTGCTCCTGCCCCTGGCCGTGGCGCTCGCCCGGCTGCGTACGTCCAGGTCAGCCCTTGTCCTGGCGGGTGTGGCGGCGGCGAGCGCGGTGTACGGGGCGTTCTGGCTGAACGGCTCGGGTCCGCCATGATCATTTCCGGCGCCCCGGTGAGCACGGGGGAAATTCCGCACCAGGCTACGGTGAACGAATTCATAAGCCCCATAAAACGACCGTAGGAATGATCAACGAATTCAGTACGGGACTCCCGGCCGAATAGGGAAAGCGCAGGAATAAACCTCCGTCTGAGATCAATGCCACATCACATCGTCATCACAAAGCCACCGATTCGGCCTAGTCACACACTCACTCGCTGTAACGTCGATTGGGTGCGTACCGAACGAAACCTCACCCGTCTGGACCGGGTCTTCGCCCGGCTCGACCGTGAGCCGGAACGACCGGCCGGCCTCGATCTGCCGAGGATGAGCAGGCACAGGATCGTGCTCTTCAGCGCGACCCTGGCCTTCTACCTCGCCATCGTGGTCGCCGTGCTGACCACCTCGTGGCTGGTGCGGTTCGACTGGCAGGTCATGTTCTTCCGGCCCTATCAGCAGTGGCCCGAGATCCATGCCTTCCTCGACTACTGGGTGGTCCTCGGCCAGCGCGGCCCGACGGCGGTGATGGTCGCGGCCTGGCTGGGCTGGCGCTCCTGGCGCCAGCACACGATCCGCCCGCTCCTGACGTTCGGCGCGGCCCTGCTCCTGCTCAACGTCACGGTCGGCGCCGCCAAGATCGGCATGGGCCGCCTCGGCCCGCACTACGCCACCACGATCGGCGCCAACGAGATGTGGCTCGGCGGCGATATATTTCCTTCGGGCCACACCGCCAATGCCGTGGTGACCTGGGGAATCCTGGCCTACATGGCCTCCACCCCGCGCACCCGGCGCTACCTCTCGGCGCTCTCCGCCGTGGTCTCCCTCAGCGTCGGCCTGACCACCGTGTACCTCGGCACGCACTGGCTGAGCGACGTCTTCCTCGGCTGGGCGGCGGGGCTGCTCGTGCTCCTTGCGCTGCCCTGGGTGGAGCCGCTGCTCACCCGCGTCGAGGGCTGGATCTTCGATCTGCGCGAGCTCTGGCGCTCCCGCCGTGCGGGATCCGCCGTCCCCGCGCCGGTCACCCCGGTCCCCGCGATGGTGCAGCAGCCCTCCGCCGCGGCATCGGCCGACGAGCCCCCGCACCGCGAGCCGGTCGGCTCCGCCCGCCCCGCCCGCGCCCCGGCCTACCTCGCGCCGGGCCCGCACACACCGCGCTCCGAGCGCAGCCCGGCCACCCCGGCGGGCAGCCGCCGCCCGCCGCACTCCGAGCGCGCCTCACGCGCCGCCACGTCGCCGCGCCCGGTCGCCGGCGGCTAGGCCCCAAGGCAGCGGGGGCCGGTACGCACAACCCATCCCCCGCATCGCGAAGGCCCCGGTTCCGTCCTGGAACCGGGGCCTTTCGCCTGTCCGGGCCGTACGTCGTGTCCGGGCCGTCCATCGCGTCGCCGGGGGCGGTCAGCCCTTCCAGCAGCGGATCACGACGCCTTCCTTGACCTCGAAGTTCAGCCGCCCCGCGAGGTACTCCATCGTGATGATCGCGCCCGGCGGCAACGACCTGACGGTGGACCAGCCGCGCTCGCGGGCCTGCTGCTCGGCGCCGTCGGCCGCGAGGCCCACGTAGGCGTCCAGGCTGTCCTGGGGTTCGGCGGGAGGGGTCGGAATAGGTGCCATGGCCGCCACGTTAGGCGCCGCGGCCCGGCCGGGGAAGGCCGTAGCCGGACACCATGGGTCACCGGTCCCCCTCCGGTCACGCTTTTGTCACAGGATCACGACACCCGTTTCCCCTTAACTCCGTCACACGTACGGGCGGTTGTGGAGTTGTTCCGACGCGATTCCCGGATTTACCGCGGACTCCCGCACGGCGTCGGGAATCGGCCTTAATAGCACGCCGGGAAAGCGGCCGGGACGGCTTTGCGCACCCTGCGCAATTTCCCCATTTCCGGGCGCCCGACGGGATGTGACTCCGCATGGGGAATTCACGGTTCCAGCACAGCGATCTCGTACGCCCCCTGTCGGAGTCGGTGGGACGCGAGCATCATGGCCCCGGTTGGCATGCCCGGGGTGCGCGACGGCGAAGGGGCGAGCGTATGGGGACCGAGACCGCAACGGCGCAGGCGCGACCCGTCCGGCAAAGGACCCCCGGCCGGATCCTCGTGGACTGGCTGACCACCACCGACCACAAGAAGATCGGCCACCTGTACCTGATCACGTCCTTCGTGTTCTTCCTCGCCGCGGGCCTGATGGCGCTGATGATGCGGGCCGAACTGGCCCGCCCCGGCCTCCAGCTGATGACGAACGAACAGTTCAACCAGGCGTTCACCATGCACGGCACGATCATGCTGCTGCTCTTCGCGACGCCGACCTTCGCGGGCTTCGCCAACGAGATCATGCCGTTGCAGATCGGCGCGCCCGACGTGGCCTTCCCGCGGCTCAACATGCTCTCGTACTGGCTTTTCCTGTTCGGCGGCCTGATGGTGCTCGGCTCGCTCCTGGTGCCCGGCGGCCCGGCGAACTTCGGCTGGTTCGCCTACGCGCCGCTCAACAGCATGGAGCGGTCACCGGGCATCGGCGCCGACCTGTGGATCATGGGGCTGGCGCTCTCTGGGTTCGGCACGATCCTGGGCTCGGTGAACTTCCTGACGACCATCATCGGGATGCGGGCGCCCGGCATGACGATGTTCCGGATGCCCGTCTTCACCTGGAACATCCTGTTCACTTCGATCCTGGTACTGCTCGCGTTCCCCGTGCTCGCCGCCGCGCTGCTCGTCCTGGAGGCGGACCGCCGCTTCGGCTCCATGGTGTTCGCCCCGGAGAACGGCGGTGCGCTGCTGTGGCAGCACCTCTTCTGGTTCTTCGGGCACCCCGAGGTCTACATCATCGCGCTGCCGTTCTTCGGAATCATCTCCGAGATCATCCCGGTGTTCAGCAGGAAGCCGATCTTCGGCTATCTGCCCCTGATCGGCGCGACGATGGCCATCACCGGGCTCTCCGTCGTCGTGTGGGCGCACCACATGTTCGCGACGGGCGCGGTCCTGCTGCCCTTCTTCTCCTTCATGTCCTTCCTCATCGCGATCCCCACGGGCGTGAAGTTCTTCAACTGGACGGGGACGATGCTCAAGGGCTCGCTGTCGTTCGAGACGCCGATGCTGTGGGCGATCGGCTTCCTGGTGAGCTTCCTCTTCGGCGGGCTCACCGGCGTCATCCTGGCCTCGCCGCCGCTCGACTTCCACGTCACCGACTCGTACTTCGTCGTGGCCCACTTCCACTACGTGGTGTTCGGCACCGTCGTCTTCGCGACCTTCGGCGGCTTCTACTTCTGGTGGCCGAAGCTCACCGGGAAGATGCTCGACGAACCGCTCGGCAAGATCCACTTCTGGACGCTCTTCGTGGGCTTCCACCTCACGTTCCTCGTCCAGCACTGGCTGGGCGCGGAGGGCATGCCGCGGCGGTACGCGGACTACCTCGCGGCGGACGGCTTCACGGTGCTCAACACCATCTCGTCCATCGGGGCGTTCCTGCTCGGCATGTCCACGCTGCCCTTCCTCTACAACATCTGGAAGACCGCCAAGTACGGCAAGAAGGTCGACCTCGACGACCCCTGGGGCTTCGGCCGCTCCCTGGAGTGGGCCACCGCCTGCCCGGCGCCGCGCCACAACTTCGTCACGCTGCCCCGGATCCGCTCGGAGTCCCCGGCGTTCGATCTGCACCATCCCGAGTACGCGGCGTTCCAGCCGCCGGGGGCCCAGCACCCGGATCCGCAGACCGAACACCCCGGTCCAGGGCCCGGCTCAGGAGGTCCCGCGCCGAGCTGAGCCGCTCGGTGAAGTCGGCGGGCTCGACGACCTCGAACTCGAAGCCCATCAGGAGCACATGGATGACCATGACGTCCAGGCTCGTGGCACCCGTGCGCAGCAGACAGCTGTGCTCGGTCTCCGCCTCCAGCGTGCCGTCCGACGGAGTGACCCGCTGGGCCGCCTCCTCCAGCGGCACCAGGAGCCGGAACACCGCCCGTGCGGCGTACGCGCGCGTGGAGACGCCCTTGGAGACGTACGCGGCGAGGTCGTCGGCCGGCGGGGTGCGGGGCGCGAACCGGGGTCCGTGCGGCGGCCGGGGTTCGATGCGGTCCGCGCGGAACGTGCGCCAGTCGTCGCGCTCGACGTCCCAGGCGACCAGGTACCAGCGGCGCTCGGTGCAGACCAGGCGGTGCGGTTCGACGGTGCGGCGGGTCGAACTGCCCGCGTGGTCGCGGTAGTCGAAGCGCAGGCGCTGCGCGTCACGGCAGGCGTGCGCGAGTTCGGTGAGCACCGAGGGGTCGACGCTCTGCTGCTGCGGGGTCCTGAGCATCGGCACGGTGAACGCCGTCAGCGCGCCCACCCGGCGCCGCAGCCTGCCGGGCAGCACCTGCTCCAGCTTGGACAGGGCGCGCACGGAGGTCTCGCCGATGCCCTCGATGCCCTGTCCGGCGGCGGTACGCAGGCCGACGGCCACCGCGACCGCCTCGTCGTCGTCCAGGAGCAGCGGCGGCAGCTCCGCGCCCGCGCCGAGCTGATAGCCGCCGCCCGTGCCGGGGCTCGCGTTGACGGGGTAGCCGAGCTCGCGCAGCCGGTCCACGTCACGCCGCACCGTGCGCGGGGTGACGCCGAGCCGGTCGGCGAGGTCCGCGCCCGACCAGTCGCGGTGAGCCTGCAGCAGCGAGAGCAGGCGGAGCAGTCGTGCGGAGGTCTCCAGCATGGAGCCGATTGTGCCCGGCGTCGCGGACACCTACGGTCCGCGATGGCACCGGGCCCCCGCCGGCCCTGTGCCCGTCAGTCCGGTGCCCGTCAGTCCTGCGCCCTCAGTCCTCGACCGCGTTCGCCTCGCGGATCCGTACGGAGAGGTCGTTGTCGTTCGTGTAGTACATCCCCGCGTCCAGCGGACCGTGCGCCGCGGTGTCGAGCCGCACCGAGGGGTAGGTGAAGATCTGCTTCTTGTCCGGCACGTCGTCCAGGAGGCGGGCGAGCCGGATCCGCGGCCCGCTCTCGCCCGCCGGGCGCAGCCAGAGGTCCCAGGGCCCCGGGCCGGCGGCCGCGAGCACGTCGCAGTGCAGGCCGAAGCCGAACTCCACGCCGTCGGCGCTCACTGTGGAGCGCTCGATCCGGCCGGGCTCCCCGCGCCGGGTCGCCTCCGCGTAGGCGGCGCCGGTCAGCGCGGTGCCGTAGACACGGCCCTGCGCGGTGACCGAGGTGCCGTCGATCTTCAGCTCGCCGATCTCCGCGTGCGGTGCGCGCAGCCAGCTGCGCACAGAAAGGTTTCCCTGCTTGGTGGCGTACGGAATGCGGACGGCGATGTAGCCGCGGGCCCCGCTGGGGGCGCGGTCGACCAGGGAGCGCAGGTCGTTCACGCCGGGCGCGAGGCGGCGCGGGGTGCCTCCCCCGACCTCCGCGTAGGCGTTCCAGCGTCCCTCGGCCAGCTCGACGCTGCTGGGCAGCGCGGCCCGCAGGCTGCCGTCGGCCGCCGGGGACAGCGGCAGGCGCACGTCCTCGTCGGCGGACGCGGCATCGCGGCGGCGCAGCAGGAGGTAGGCGGCGCCCCGGCCGCCGGGGTCGGTCACGTCGAAGGTGAGTCCGCCCGCGGAGTCGGCTATGCAGTCCGCGCGGGGTGCCGCTGCGACGTCCTGATCGACACCGGCGTCGCAGGGCGATGAGGCGTCCGAGGTGGCCAAGGCCGTCATGCGGTGGATCCCTTCGTCTGTATGCCGCTGGTCGGTACCCCGTGTCCCATGTCCCGCACCGCGTACGCGCCGCCCAGGAGGGCGCCCCGGGTGCGGTGCAGCGATCCGCGCACCCGGCCGCCGAAGGAGCTGCCGCGGGCGACCATCCCGGTGAACATCGCGTCGTAGCGCTCGGCGATGCGGACCGGGTCGAAGCGCTCGGAGTCCTCGAGTGCCGCCCCCGCCATCTGCCGGCGCAGTGTGTCGTTGTTGATCAGTTCGAGCAGGCCGCCCGCGATCGCGTCGGGATTGCCGACCTCGACGAGGCGTCCGTCGACGCCGTTCTCGATGATCTCGCCGGGGCCGTGCGGGCAGTCGGTGGCGACCACGGGCAGGCCGCAGCGCATCGCCTCGACGATCGTCATGCCGAAGGATTCGAGGCTGGAGGTGACGGCCGCGATGGAGCCCTTGGCCCACTCGGGCTCGATGGGGTGGGCCGGTCCCATCAGGAAGACGTGGTTGTAGAGGCCGAGTTCGTCGATCAGGGCGCGCAGCTTGTCCTTCTGCTTGCCGCCGCCGTAGATCCGCAGGCGCCAGTCGGGCCGCTCGGCGCGGACCTGGTCGAAGGCCCGTATCAGCAGGTCGTACCGCTTGACGGGGGCCAGGCGCCCGGCCGCCACGACCCACTTCTGGTTGCCGTCGGCGGGCTCGATGCCGGGCGCGGGGACGGGGTTGGGCACGGCCTGGACGTGGACTCCGGGCAGGCGCATCTTGCGGCGGTAGGCGCGGGCGTCGGCCTCGGTCGTCGTGGTCAGGACGTCGAGGCGGGGGTAGACGCTGCGCAGCTGGCGGCGCAGTTCCTTGGAGTGGCTGTCGAGCGTGAGGTGCTCCTGGCCGACGCGCAGCGGTCCGCGCGCGGCCTCGCGGGCGATGTGCACGTTCAGGCCGGGGCGGGTACCCACCACCACGTCGGCGCTGAGCGAGGAGAGGTGCTCGGCGATGCGCCGGTCGGTGAGGGCGTTGTACTGGCGGTAGCGGCCCTCCGCGGTCGGGAACGCCCTGGCGGGCCGCAGGGCGTCGGGGGTCTGTCCCTCGTAGCCGGGGCTTTCCTTGCGCATGTCGACGAGGTGACTCAGCCGGACGCGGGAGCCGGGCGAGAACACGGGTTCGTCGCGGTGCCGGAAGACGGAGACGATCTCGACGTCGTGCTGCTCGGCGAGAGTGTTCGCCAAGTTGTACGTCGTCCGGATCGTCCCGCCGATTCCGTACGCGTTGTGAATAAGGAAAGAGATGTGCATGCGTCCCCGTATCCCACGCTTCCCCGCGGACAGTCCTTCTCGTCCGCCTACCGCAGGGTTAGACGGGGATTACGGGCAGAGGGTTGGGTTTCATCATCATCTTGTTCCTGAACAGTTGTGCCTTCGGTACGCGGATCCGGGAACTTTCCTGCTGCTTACACGCATCATGGCTGGTAGGAGAGCTGCGGCACGTCGAAGCAGTTTTCGTTCATGTCTCCTTGTGTGACCCAGCCCTCACCGTCCTTCCAGCGGGCCACCGACATACAGGTCATACGGGTCTGCGGCGGATCGGCCCGTTCCTCATACGTCACCGGAAGCAGCAGCCCCCGGGCGGTGTACGACTTACCCCGGTTCATAAAGCGGTCGACGCACGCGCGCGTGACCTCCCCCCGGCACGACGTGGCCGCGTCGGTGAACCACATCGCGGCGGCCCAGCCCTCCAGCTGCCACTGGGAGAGATCCTTGTGTCCCTTCATGGCGTCGCGGAACTCGCGTACGGCCGGATGATCCGTGTCCTCGTAGTTGCGGCTGGCTCCGGTGGCCCACAGCGCGTTGCGGCAGCGCGGCGCGTCCTTGTAGTCGTCCGCCACGGAGGAGGTCCAGTTCTGCACGTTGGTGACCTTGGCGGTGACGTGCGCACCCACCTCGTCCATGGCCTCGCACAGCTGGGCGTTGCCATGGGTGTCCATCGCGTCGAAGACGAGGTCGGCGCCCTGCTCCTTCAGGTCGGCCGCCGCGGCGCGGAAGTTGGGCAGCGCGAAGTCGACCTGCTCGGTGACCACCTTGTAGCCCTCGGCCTTCAGACCGCGGGTGACGAGCCGGGCGTACGCGGCGGACGCGGCCTGGTTGTAGGAGACGACGGCGGCGGTCCGCGCTCCCTGCTCCCGCTTGAAGTAGCGGTAGACCTCGGTGCCGCCGACCAGCTTGCCGCCCCAGCCGGGTGTCCCGTCGCGCGGGGCGAGGCTGCCGTAGATCCCGTACAGATGCGGATAGGTGTCGTACGCGGACCCGATCGGCTGCCCGCCGACGTCGGGCACGCCGGCGCCGGAGACGCGGGAAGCCCCGGCGTAGTCAAGGGAGCTGGTCGCGACGAGCGCGACGACGCGCTCCTCCTCGACCAGCTTGCGCACGCACGCGCTGTTGCCGACGCCGCTGCCGCCGTCGTCACAGGCGCGCACGTCGACCTTGCGCCCGCCGATGCCGCCGCGCGCGTTCAGCCGCTCGAAGTACGCCTTGGCCCCGTCCCGCGGCCCGGTGAACGCCGAGCCGCCGACCGGGCTCGTCGCGCTGGTGATGATGCCGACCCGGACCGGCGCCCCCGAGGGGGCGGGCGCCGTGCCGCGGCCCTCGAAGTCGCTCTCGGGGAGCCTGCTGCCGCATCCGGCCACCGCCACGAGCAGCGCGGCCAGGGCGAAGGTCTCAGCAGCCCGGACCGGGCGACTCATTGCCGCTCAGCTTCACCAGTGCGCAGAGAGTCTTGACGGACACCTTCCAGGTGTCGTCCTGGTTGACGGAGGTGCCCGAGGCGTCGGGCAGCGCGGTGGCGCCCTTGAGGGTGAGTGCGTACGTCACGTCCGCCTCGGTCGCCGAGCCGAACGCGACCTTGGTGACGTCGGCGCTGACCTGCTTGCCGCGCTCGTCGCCGCTGAAGCTCTTCAGGACGGCGCGCATCTTCGGGCCGTCCTCCAGGACGGCCTCCTTGTCCTTCATGGAGACGGCGGGATCGAAGAACTTCTCGAAATTCTCCTTGACCTCCTTCTCGGCCGCCGCCGGATCCGCGGGCGCGGAGGCGCCGTCCGAAGGAGCGTCCTGGTCATCGGAAGGGGTGTCCTGCGAGGACTTCTCGACGGACGGCTTCGGCGGATCGCTCTCGCCGCCCCCGCCGCTGTCGTCGCCGCACGCCACGGCGGCCGGAGCGACGAGCAGGACCGCGGCTGCCGCCCATGCCGCGCTCCGCACCCTTCCCCGCTTGAGATCGCTCCCCCGCCTGGGGCTGGTCCAGAGAACCATCTGGTTCACCACCGGGTGTCGGTCCGGGCCGTCACGGCCCGGAGCTTTCAGGGTCGGCTTCCAGAAGGCATAGTGCAATCCATTGACTGACATGGACAGCCCATCGACGTGACTGACGTGTTCCAGGGGGCCCATATGCGGGCGGCTCGACCGGATCAGACAGCTCGTTCGGCCCGGCTCCGCGCCGTGCACCCCGTCCTGTGGGCGGCCTTCGCCGCCCTCGCCGTCGGTGCGGTGCTCTGCGTGTTCGGCTGGTACGGCATGTCGGGCGAACGCTTCGCCGAGCGGCAGCTCCCGTATCTGGCGTCGTGCACGGTGCCGGGCGCGGCCCTGATCGTCGCCGGTGCCGTCCTCTTCACCCACGGCAGAAGCACCCTGGCCACGGCGCGCGTCGAGGAGCTGTACGAGCTGCTGGTGACGGCGGGCACGCCTCCCCCCGATGCGGGGCGGGCCCAACCGGTGGCGACCAGCGGCGACATGCTGATGATCCCCGGCGGCACCCTCTGGCACCGGGCGGACTGCCCCCTGGTGGCGGGGAAGCCGAAGGCGGTGCCCGCCGACGGCCGCATCATCGCGACCGGCGACCTGAGCCCGTGCCCCATCTGCGAACCGGAACCGGCCCCCGCCGCCCCGTCGTCCCCGGAGCGATGACCCGGTGTCCTCCCTGAGCTACGACCTGACGCTGGCCGGGCTCGCGGTCGGCAGCGCGGCGGCTCTCACCGGAATCGGCCTGATCGTCACGTACCGCGCGACCGGTGTCCTCAACTTCGCGCACGGCGCGATCGCGATGGTCTGCGCATACGTTCTGCGCCAACTGGCGGTGGAGTGGGGCTGGCCCCTGCCCCTGGCCACGGCATTCACGCTCCTTGTCGTCGCCCCGGCCATCGGTCTGCTCCTGGAGAAGGCGGTCTTCCGCCCCTTGTCGGTCCTCGGCAGCGACCCGGCCCGGACCCTGGTGGCGTCCATCGGCGTCTTCATCCTCCTGGTCGGCGGCGCCGCGCTGATCTGGGGCCCGGGAGCCAAGGCGGACGCCCCCGTCCTCGTGTCGGCGGACCCCTGGGCCCAGTTGGCGGTGACGGTCGCCCTCGCCGCAGGGGTCTGGGCGGTCACCCGCTGGACCCGCTTCGGGGGCGAGCTGCGGGCCGTGGTCGACAACTGGCCCCTCGCGGTCCTCAGCGGCATCGACGCGGACCGGGTGGCCTCGGCGGGCTGGGCGTTCGGCGCGTTCACGGCGGGCCTCACCGGCGCGCTGCTCGCCCCCTTCGTGCGCCTCGACCCGTACGGGATGCCGCTCCTGGTGATGGAGGTGGTGGCGGTAGCGGTGGCGGCCCGTATGCGGAGCCTGCTGGTCGCGACAACGGTGGCCCTGGGAATCGGCGTGGCCCAGAGCCAGCTGACCCGCCTGCACCCCTCCGGCCGGGCAGAGCCCCTCCTCCAGGCGCTGGGGGCCAACCTCTTCGTGGTGGCCCTGCTGATCGCGGCCCTCGTGCTCCCCGGCATCGGATCGCGCAACACGCTCCCCCGCACGGCGACGGCGCGCGTCCCGACACCGCCGGGCGCGTGGATCGTGGCGACGGTCCTCTTCCTCATCCCGCTGGGCTTCGCGGGCTCGGACCTGACCACCGCGGTGCAGGTCCCGGCCCTGGCCGTCATCCTCCTCTCCCTGGTGGTCGTCACCGGCAGGGGCGGCCAGATCTCCCTGGGCCAGGCGGCGTACGCGGGTCTGGGCGCGCTGTTCACCGCGCTCCTGACGGCGGGCCGCTTCCCCGGTCTGCCCGAACTCCCCCATCTCCCCGCCCTGGCCGTGGCCGTCCTCCTCGTGGCGCCCCTCGGCCTGCTCACCGGCTGGCCCGCGTTTCGCCGCCGGGGCCTCGCGCTCGCCCTGGCCACGTTCGCCGTCGGCGTCGGGGTCAGCCGCTTCGTCTTCGCCCAGCCGTACGCGACGTCGGGGCTCACCCTCGACCGCCCGGCGGGCTTCGACGGCGACCGCGCGTTCTACGTCCTCGAACTGGTACTGCTCGCCGCGGCGCTGCTCTTCGCGGTCAGGATGCGCCGGGGCCGCATGGGGCGTGCGCTTGCCGCGATGCGGGATCACGAGGCGGGGGCGGCGGCCGCGGGGGTGCCGGTGCGCACGCTGAAACTGACGGCCTTCGTGGCCGGTGCGGCGCTTGCCGCGCTGGGGGGCGGGATGCTGGGCATGGGGCTACGGGCCTTCGATCCCGGCGCGTACGACCCCGTGCGGGGGCTTCTCTGGTTCGCGGCGGTGGTGGTCCTTGGCGCGGACAGCCTCCTCGGCGCCCTGCTGGCGGCGGCGCTTCTGGTGGGCCTTGACGCGGGGACGCGGGGCGGGGTGGCCGCGGCGCTGATCGGTGTCCTCGCTCTCCTGGTGGGCCGCTTTCCCGGTGGGCCCTACGAAGCCCTGCGGGCCGCTGCCGCGGGGGTTCTACGCCGCCCCGCCCTGACGCCGCTGGGCGAGCGGGCCCGCAGCGCACTGTCCCCCGCCGCGGGGTCGCCCCGCAGTCGCCCCGCCCCGGACAAGCCTTCCCGCACGTCCGCCCGAATACCCCGCAGCCGCTTCTGGCCGGACAAGCCTTCCCCCTCACCCACCCGATCGCCGCAGACGCCCCCGCGGCCACCAGCCGACGCCCGACCGCTGACGGCCCACCACCTCACCGCCGCCTACGACGGGTTCACCGCCCTCGACGGCGTCGACCTGTGCGTGCCCCCCGGCCGCATCACCGCGGTGGTAGGCCCCAACGGCGCAGGCAAGAGCACCCTCTTCCACTGCCTGGCCGGCACCCTGCGCCCCGCATCGGGCCGCATCACCCTCGACGGCAAGGACATCACCCGCACCCCCGCCCACGCCCGCACCCGCCTGGGCGTGGCCCGCACGTTCCAGCAACTGGCGGTCTTCCCCTCGCTGACCATCACGGAGAACGTCCGGGTCGGCACCGAACAGGGCCACCTCAGGCACTCCGCCACCGAGGCCGCCGAGGCCGCCGAGGCCACCGACCAGGCCCTGCGCCTCCTGTCCCTCCACGACGGCGCGACCCGCCACCGCCCCGCCGCGGACCTCCCCACCGGCACCCTCAGACGCGTGGAACTGGCCCGCGCCCTCGCGGGCCGCCCCCACACGCTCCTGCTCGACGAACCGGCGGCGGGCCTGGACACCGCCGAAGTCGCCGCGCTGGCCCGCGTCCTGCGGGCCCTCGCCGCCGACGGCATGGCGCTCCTGGTGGTCGAGCACGACATCGACCTGGTCGCGAACCTGGCCGACACCGTTCATGTCATGGCAGCGGGCCGCATCGTCATGTCGGGCCCGCCCACCGAAGTCCTCCAGAGGGCGGTCCCATGAGAACCGGCATGCAACTGCGCGAGGCCCGCGTCCGCTACGGCCCCCTGGAAGCCCTGCACGGCGTGACCCTCGCCGCGCCCTCCCCCGGCCTCACCGTCCTCCTCGGCCGCAACGGCTCCGGCCGCACCACGGCATTGCGCGCCCTGGCCGGCACGGCCCCCCTCACCGCCGGCACGATCACCTGGGACGGTACGGACGTCACCCGGCTCACCGCGCACGCACGCGCGACGCGGGGCCTGTGCTTCGTACCGGACGGCCCCGCGGTGTTCGGCCACCTCACCGTCGACGAGAACCTGGGCCTGTCCGGCTCCGAGGCCAGGACCGACGTCACCCCGGCCCTGGAGGCGTTCCCCGAACTGCGCCCGCTGCTCTCCCGCAGGGCAGGCACCCTCTCCGGCGGCGAACAGCGCATGCTCGCCCTCTCCCGGGCCCTCCTCGCGAAGGACGCCCGGGTGTTCCTCGTCGACGAACCCACCCAGGGCATGTCCCCTTCCGTCGCGTCCCGGGCGTACGACCTCCTGGTCGGCCTGAGCGCGCGCTCCTGCGTCCTCACCGCGGAACAGCGGCTGCCGCCCGGCCTGCGTGAACACGCGAGCCGGACGGCAGTGGTGGTGCACGAGCTGCGCCGGGGCGCGGTCGTGTTCAGCGGGGAGGCGAGCGAACTCAGCCGCCGGGGCAGGCACTGACGGCCTTCGTCCGGGGCCCGCGTCCACGGCCTCCGGTCTACTTCGAGGGGGCCTTCTCCGGAGCGCTCTCCTCAGGGGCGGAGCCGGTCTTCTTCGGAGCTTCCGTCTCCTTCGGAGCGACCTTCTCCGGAGTGGACTTCTCCGGAGTGGCCTGCTTCGAAGCACTGGTCTCCGGAGTGGCCTCCTTGGAAGCAGCCTCCTTGGGGACGACCTCCTTCGGCGCCTCGGTCTCCTTCGGAGCGCCGCTCTGCGTACCGGCCTCCTCCGGAGCGGTCTTCTTCGGAGCATCCTTCTTCGGAGCGTCCTTCTTGGGCTTGGGCGCATCCTTCTCGGGCGCATCCTTCTCGGGCGCATCCTTCTTGGACGCGTCCTTCGCCGGAGCCTCCTTCTTGGCAGTGGCACCGGTCTTCTTCGGGATGACCAGCTCGGTGCCGACGCCGAGCACGTCGGGCCGGCTCCCCACAGCCTTGCGGTTGGCCTTGTACAGCGCTTGCCAGCCGCCCTTCACCTTGTACTGCCGGGCGATGGAGCTCAGCGTCTCCCCGCGCTTCACGACGTGCACGACGAGGCCGAGGTGCCCGTCCCGGATCTCCTTGGGGATCTTCTTCGAGCACACGGGCCAGGCCTTCCATCCCTGGCTGCGCAGCACCTTCTCGGCGACCTTGATCTGCTCCTTCTTGGTGGCGAGGTCGGCACGCGGCGCGTACTTGAGCCCGCCGTGCGCCTCCCAGGTGGGCTGGTAGAACTGCAGCCCTCCGTAGAAGCCGTTCCCGGTGTTCACGTTCCACCGGCCGCTGCTCTCACACTTGGCGAGGCAGTCCCAGGGCCCCTCGGTACGGGAGCACTCGCCCGCCGGGCCGGCGGGCCCGAGCCCCGACAGGGCCGGTGGCGGCGCCGCGGCAGCGGGCGCGGACATCGGCAGTACCAGCGAGGAGACAGCCGCGACGACCAGACCAGCGGGCCACAGCGACCGAAGACTCTTGATCGACATCGGATACATCCGGCCACGCTAGGCAGCGTCAACACGGCGAACGTCCGTGCCGCGCCGCCACGGGCGCGCGGCCCCACCCGGTCGGACGACCGGGCAGGGCCGCTCCCCTGGAGGACGGATGGAGGACGGAACTCAGAGATCCAGCCGCTGTCCGGGCAGGATCATGTTCGGATCCGATCCGATGACCGCCTTGTTCGCGGCGTACACCTTGTGCCAGCTGACGCCGTGCGCCGCCGCGATCCGGCTCAGGGTGTCCCCCTGCCGAACGGTGTAGTCGCCGCGCCCGGAACCCCGGTCGGCGTGAGCCGGTGTCCGCTGCGGCGGCTTGGCGGGCTGCTGCTTGACCGCCTTGGGTGCCTTGGGGGCCTGAGCGGCCTTGGGGGCCGCCGGAGCGGCCGCCGCCCCCGGTGCGCCGCCGGACGCACCCGCCCGCGCCGAACAACTCGGCCAGGCGCCCCACCCCTGAGCGCGCTGGACCTTCGTGGCCACCGCGATCTGCTGCGCCTTGGACGCCCTGTCGGCGGTCGCCGCATAGGCTCCTCCGCCGTACGCGCGCCAGGTGGAAGCGGAGAACTGAAGTCCTCCGTAGTAGCCGTTCCCGGTGTTGATGCTCCAGTTTCCGCCGCTCTCGCACTGAGCGATGCGATCCCACACTCCGCTGTCCGCCGCTCCGGCCTGGCCGGTGGCGGTGAGCAGTCCCAGCGGGGCGAGCAACGCCGCTCCGCCGATCACTGCCGTCCTGCGAACGCACTTGGGACGTGCGGACATGAATATCCCTCTCGAAGGACCCGGGCTCCCCCTGGTGTCCCGGACCTCCTCGCGCGTCTGGCGCCGGAGGTCCGCTCACCCCGTCCGCCGGAGTTCGGCACTCCTGTGCCGCGGTGCTTGAGCTGGCTGGTGCGGCCGGCGGACGTACCCGAGCGGTGCTCGCTGCACACGGCGGTGGAATCTAGGCGGGTACTCGCCCCGATATCAACCAACTCCTTGTCATTCCAGGCCAGTTAGCTGTTACCCGGAGTATCAGTCATTTCAAGCCAACCACTTAATTCACTGATTTCCGTATTTGTTACCCCGTCACCACAGCGATCTGTGACCCAGCTCACCGATGCAACTTCCCTGTACGCAGAAGGCGTTGGCGCGGAGTGACGGATTCCAGCGGACAACTCACCCTCCGCTGCGGATGGTTCGATTCCGTTCGCCTTCGCGCGTGACTTGCGCCACTGATCGCCCGTTGTCTCCTTATGAGCCGGACATCCCCGGCCCGTACGCTACGAATCCGAGGAGCCCCCGTGCCGCGCATGCTCGACGTCGGCGACGACGTACGCGCCGAGATCGGCGACGAAGAAGCCGACCGGCTGCTGGCCGGAGAAAACGCTCCGGGCAGCTACGACTGCACGTCCTGCCGGACCCCGGGCGACACAGAGCAGGAACGCACCAGCACGGTCCTGTTCATCGGCGACGAAACCGCCGTGCTCGCCTTCGCCCACGCCACCTGCCTGCCCTCCCAGATCGTCCAGGTCTCCGAGGAGCAGCTCCAGGGCGCCGTGCGCTCGATCACCGGAGAGGACGGCACCGGCCTCGCCGGCGTCCCGGCACCCGGACCCGGCGAAGGAGCGCCCGACCAGGCGGTCCTCGGCGTGACCAGCGGTCTCGTCCTCATCGAGGGCGAGCTGCGGCCCGCGCTCGTCGTCGAACCGACCGGCGCCATCGCGCGCCCCGGCACCGACTCCGGCGGCGACAACTTCCTGACGCTCCTGGCCGAGCAGGGCTTCACGCCGGTGGCCTCCCTCGACGGCGTGCCGCCGGTGCTGCACGGCTGGTCGGTGCTGCTCGCCGCGGGCCAGCTGCACGCGGTACTCCAGCCAGGCCCCGACGGCGGCTCCCCCGTCGCGTGGTGGCAGGCCCACCACCCGCTCCAGGTCACCGAGGCCTGGCGGTCCGCGGCCAACAAGCTGCAGTCGGTGCTCCTGTTCGCGGCGCCGGTCGGCTCCATCGGCCGCCAGCCGCGCGAGGATCTGCTGCGCGGCGCCCTGGACAAGGCGGCGGCGCACGGGCGCCTGGTCGCGGCGGCGATGCCGCTCGCCGGCACCTGAGCCAGGGCGGGCCGCGCCGTCGAAAGCGGCGCGGCCCGCATCCGTATGCGCATGGGGTCGTTTGCACGTACGTGCACACATACGACCCCTCCCGCCCCCGGCCGGCGTACCAGACCCCCATCCCCTCGATGCGTTCGTCGCAGGACACGGGGGCAGACCGCTCGGCCACGCCGATCTATGACGCGCTCTACTCGGAGTACCGCAGGTCGTTCAAGGCCCTTCCGGGCGACCGGAGCGGCGAGGAGGATCTGGGTTTCACGTCCTTCGGCAGCACGTCTTTCGGCAGTGCCTCCTTCGGCGGCACGTCGTACGGCACGCACCGTGCGGGTGACCGGCACGACTCGCGGTTCAACGCGTTCGGCCAGCTGCACGTCTCCCGTTACGGCCACGAGCAGCACGGCACGGCGCACCAGCAGTTCCCGGCGGCACTGCCGCCGGGGCCGCGCAGGGGCATCTGAGGAAACAG
>NZ_JBNNJZ010000136.1:0-17298 GCF_050270335.1 Streptomyces sp. NPDC059900 | reverse complement strand
GTGTGGACGAGTTCGGTGCCGCGCTTGGTGTCGTAGTCCAGGACCGGGCCCAGCGTGCGGCGTACGTACGAGTCGAGGTTCGTGTCGTCGCCGAGGAGTACGCCGAGGAAGCCGAGGTCGGGCAGGTCCGCGCCCTGGCCGGTGTGGCCGAGCGCGCGCAGGGCGGACAGGCAGCGCAGTGCCTCGGCGTGCGCCTGCGAGAGGGCTTCGGGGCCGGTCGCGGGGCCCGCGGCGCCCACCGTGACGGGGGCGCCGGTGGCCTGCTTGAGCTCGGCGGCCAGTGCGCGGGCCCTGGCGCCGGTGTCGCCGGCCGGGGTCACCAGGACCACGTGGTCGTGGTGCAGGCCGGACAGGCCGCGGTGGGCGCGGGCGGCGCGCGCCGCCGAGGAGAGCAGCAGCCGCCGGGACGCCGCCTCGCTGTGCGTGACGAACACCGAGTGCGGGAGCGTCAGGTCCACGTCCAGGCGGCGGGCCCTGGCGGTGAGGCGGCCCGGAGTGCCGGAGAGGGAGAGCAGGTCGCCCAGGAGTTCGCCGCGCACGCGGTCCTCCGCCTCGGCGGCCGAGCGGCGCAGGAGCAGGAGCAGCGCGGTGACGACCCCGGCGCGCTCGAAGAGGCGCCGGTCGGCCTCGCCCAGGTCGGGACGGCCGGTGAGCGCGATGCTGCCGAGGAGCTCCGCGCCCGCGAGGACCGCGCACACCCAGGTCCCGTCGAGGGGTACGGCCCGCCCGCTGGCGCGGGATGCGGCGACGGCCTTGGCCGGGGGCGGGGCACCAGGGTCGGCGCCGGGCAGCGGGGGCATACGGGAGCCGCCGCTGGGCCGGGGCGTACGGGAGCCGCCGCCGACGCGGCCCTGCCCCGCGCCGTCCGTGTCCGCAAGGCCCTGCCCCGCGCCCTCCGTACCCGCGCCACCCGACTCCGCACCCCCCGCATCCACACGCGCCAACTCCGTGCCGTCCGCGTCATGGATCAGCGTGCCGCCCCGCAGGAGCGCGCCGATGGCGGTGGCGACCTCCGTGAAGTCGCCGCCGCGCAGGACGAGATCGGTCAGGCGGTCGTGGGCGTCCTCGGCCCTGCGCAGGGCCTCGCTGTGCGCGCGGATCGTCTGCGAGGCCGCGTTCAGGTCGACGAGCGCGGTCCTGGTCTCCTCCATCCGGCGTGCGCTGTCGATGGCGATCGCCGCGTGGTCGGCGAGCGAGGAGAGCAGCGCGCCCTCGTCGGGGGTGAAGGCGCGGGCGGTGCGGTCGGCCGCGTAGAGCACCCCGATGACATGGGTGCCCTGCCGCAGCGGTACGCCGAGGATGGCGTGCAGCCCCTCCTCAAGTACGGCGCTGTCGATGGGCACGGTGTGCTGGAAACGGGGGTCGACCTCGTAGTCCCCGGTGGCGTACGGACGGGCGGTCTGGGCGACCAGGCCGCCGAGCCCCTCGCCCATGCCGAGCCGCAGATTCTGGAAGGCCGCGGAGACCGAGCCGTCCGTCACGCGCATGTACGTGTCGCCCCCGGCCGGATCGTTGAGCGAGAGGTACGCGACGTCCGTACGGAGCAGCAGCTTGGCCCGGTGCACGATGGCCCGGAGCACCGCGTCCAGGTCACGCAGCGCCGCGAGGTCCCCCGCGGTGTCGAAGAGGGCGGTGAGCTCGGCCTCGCGCCGCTGGTGCTGGTTGAGGGTGCGGCGCACGCGCAGGGCGGTCTGCGTGGCCTCGTCGATCGCCGTGAGCTCGGCGCCGCTTGCCCCTGCCGCGCGTGCCGCCGCGGCAGGGCGGGCGAACTGCTCGGCGGGGGCGTCCCCGGCGAGCAGGTCGAGCAGCTCGCGCAGGGCGGTCGCCGTACACGCCTGCTCCCGGTGGGCGGCGTCAGGGGAGCTGGACATACGACGGTCGCCTCCGGGAGCGGGGTACGCGTGCTGCTGGTGCGGTCAGGTGGAGATTGTCGCCGAGGCGGTGGTGGCCGTCGAGGAATCCCCGGCAGCGGAATGCCGCTCCTGTGCGAGCGAACGACCCCGCGTCTCCTTCGCCACGAGCACGGTGAGCGTCGTGATCACCACGGTTACGCAGACGTAGAGGGCCACCGGCGTCGCCGACTCGAAGTCCTTGAGGAGCTCGACCGCGATGATCGGGGCGAGCGCGCCGCCGATGATGGACGCGAGCTGCGAGCCCATCGAGGCACCGGAGTAGCGGACCTTCGTGTCGAACATCTCGGAGATGAAGGCGGCCTGCGGCCCGTACATCGCGCCGTGGAAGAGCAGCCCGACCGTGACCGCGAGGGTGATCACGGCGAAGGACTCGCTGTCGACGAGCGCGAAGAACGCGAACGCCCACACCGCCATGCCGACCGAGCCGATCAGGGTGACGGGCCTGCGGCCGATGCGGTCCGAGAGGGCGCCCCACAGCGGGATCGTCACGAAGTGCACGGCGGAGCCGATGAGCACGGCGTTCAGGGCGGTGCTCTTGGGCAGTTCCAGATGCACGGTGACGTAGACCAGGACGAAGGCCGTGAGGATGTAGTACGAGACGTTCTCGCCGAGCCGGGTGCCGATCGCGGTGAGGACGCCGCGCCAGTTGTGCCGGAAGACCTCGACGACCGGGGCGTCCTCCTTGCCCGCCGCACCGGACTCGGCGGCCTCGGCCTCCGCGCGGGCCTGCGCCTCCAGGAAGAGCGGGGACTCCGAGACCGAGACCCGTATCCACAGGCCGATGATCACGAGCACGCCGGAGAGCAGGAACGGGATGCGCCAGCCCCAGGCGAGGAACGCCTCGTCGGACTGGACGGCGGCGAGGAGCGCGAGGACGCCGGTGGCGAGGAGGTTGCCGCCGGGGGCGCCCGCCTGCGGCCAGGAGGCCCAGAAGCCGCGGTTCTTGTCGTCGCCGTGCTCGGAGACGATCAGGACGGCGCCGCCCCACTCGCCGCCGAGCGCGAAGCCCTGGACCAGGCGCAGCAGGGTGAGCAGGATCGGGGCGCCGACGCCGAGCGTCGCGTGGGTGGGCAGCAGGCCCATCGCGAAGGTGGCGCCGCCCATCATCATCAGGCTCAGGACGAGAAGCTTCTTGCGGCCGATCTTGTCGCCGAAGTGGCCGAAGACGACGCCGCCGAGGGGCCGGGCCGCGAAGCCGACCGCGTAGGTGAGGAAGGACAGGAGGGTGCCGACCAGGGGGTCGCTGTCGGGGAAGAAGAGGGTGTTGAAGACCAGGGCTGCGGCGGACCCGTAGAGGAAGAAGTCGTACCACTCGATGGTGGTGCCGATGAGGCTGGCGCTGATGATGCGGGCGATGCCCGGCTTGCCCGGGGTCTGACCCGGGTTCTTGCCCTGGGCGCGCGGCGTTGCGGCTGCCATGGCGTGATCCGTTTCTCGATGGGGACGGGGTGTGCGACGGGGGGAGCGGGGGGACAGAGGCGAGCGGGGGTCAGGCGGCGGTCCAGCCGCCGTCCAGGGGGAGCGAGGCTCCGGTGACGAAGCCGCTGTTGGGGCCGCAGAGCCAGAGCGCCGCGGCGGCGATCTCCTCGGGCTCGATCAGGCGCTTGACCGCGGAACGCCGCAGCAGTACGTCGGTGAGGACCTGCTCGGGGGCGATGCCGTGGGCGGTGGCCTGGGCGCTGATCTGGTCCTCGACCAGGGGCGTACGGGTGTAGCCGGGGCTGAGGCAGTTGCTGGTGACGCCGTGCGACGCGCCCTCCAGGGCGGTGACCTTGCTCAGGCCCTCAAGGGCGTGCTTGGCGGCGACGTAGGCGGACTTGAAGGGGCTTGCGCGCAGGCCGTGCACGCTGGAGATGTTCACCACGCGGCCCCAGCCTTCGGCGTACATGTGGGGCAGCGTCCGGCGCAGCAGCAGGAACGGCGCGGTGACCATGACCTTCTGGATGAGGTCGAACCGCTCCGGGGGGAACTCCTCGATGGCGGCGACGTGTTGGAGCCCGGCGCTGTTGACGAGGATGTCGACGCGGGTGGGCAGGGTGTCCACCGCGGCCGGATCGGCGAGGTCCACGGCGTGGGCCTCGCCGTCGATGCCGTCCGCGACGTCCTTGGCCGCATCGGCGTGCAGATCCACGACGTGGACGAAGGCGCCGGCGCCCGCCAGGGCCACCGCGCACGCCCGGCCGATGCCGCTCGCGCCGCCGGTGACCAGGGCGGTGCGGCCGGTCAGGCCGGCTCCGGTTCCTGCGGGGCCGGGGCCGGTGAGGGCGGGTCCTGCGGGGGCTTCACCGCGGGGAGTGGGGCTCGTCATGGCCGGAAACGTAAGGGTGCGCCGGGCGGGGTTCCCATGTGTGGGGCCCACATAGCCGAGAGGCCCCTTATGTGGGCCGGGGTGCCGGTCCGGGTGCGGGGTGTGCGGGGCCAGGGTGCGGTCGGGGTGACGCAGGTCACTCTCGACCGTCCGTGAGCTGTGCTACCTTGCGAACAGCACGTGTGCACGCCGCCTTCTGCGGCGCCGGTGCCGATCATCAGTGAATTTCACCGATCTTCGCTGATCTTCTCTTCTTTTCCGCCTCGTCGAGGCTCTCGCAGCACCGAAGCTCCGTATTTCCGCGAAGCCGTCCGCTGCCGTTCTTTTCTCCGCCCGTCGTACGGGACGTGAACACACCGTCCCGCCGGGCCTCTCGTTCGCATGTCTGCGAAAGGACCCCATCATGAGTACCGCAACCATTACCCGGAACAAGACCACCAACCCAACCACCCCTACCCCCACCGCCGCTGCCGACGAGACGCCCGCCGTCGCCGTCTCCGGCATCCTCGACATCAGTCACAACGCCAACGGCCATCTCCGTACGGGCGATTGCCTGCCCACCCCCGGCGACGTGACCGTCCCCTCCGCGCTCATCCGCAGGCTCGGGCTGCGCGCGGGCGACCTCGTCGAGGGCACCAGCGGCAAGGGCCGCACCCTCACCGGCGTCGACCGGGTCAACGGCCACTCGGCCGAAGCCCTGCGCAGGCGGGCCCGGTTCGGCGACCTGACCCCGCTGCACCCCCGCGAGCGGCTCCGCCTGGAGACGCCCGGCAGCGGCGGCGGCTCCATCGCCACCCGGCTCATCGACCTCGTCGCCCCGGTCGGCAAGGGCCAGCGCGGCCTGATCGTCGCGCCGCCCCGCACCGGCAAGACCGTACTGCTCCAGCAGATCGCCGCAGCCGTCGGCGCCAACCACCCCGAGGCGCACCTCATGGTGGTGCTGCTCGACGAACGGCCCGAAGAGGTCACGGACATGAAGCGTTCCGTACGGGGCGAAGTGCTCGCCTCGACCTTCGACCGGCCCGCCAAGCAGCACATCGCCCTCGCCGAACTCGCCGTCGAGCGCGCCAAGCGGCTCACCGAGGAGGGCAAGGACGTCGTCATGCTCTTCGACTCCCTCACCCGGCTGTGCCGCGCGTACAACAACGCGGCCTCCAGCGGCGGCCGTACCCTCTCAGGAGGCGTTGACGCCGCCGCGATCCAGGGCCCCAAGCGGCTCTTCGGCGCCGCGCGGTGCGCGGAGGAGGGCGGGTCCCTGACCATGCTCGCCACGGTGCTCGTGGAGACCGGATCGCGCGCCGACGACTACTACTTCGAGGAGCTCAAGGGCACCGGCAACATGGAACTCCGCCTCGACCGCGGCATGGCCGAGCGGCGCGTCTTCCCGGCCGTGGACGTGACCCCGTCCGGCACGCGTCGTGACGAACTGCTCGTTCCCTCGGACGAGTTGACGGCCGTACGCGGACTGCGGCGCGCCCTGCACGGCAGGGACGCGCAGAGCAACCTGGAGGCGCTGATCGAGCGCCTGCGCAAGACCCCGGACAACGCCGCCTTCCTGCGGCAGGTGCAGCAGACCGTGCCGGGCGCCGGGTCCGGCTCCGCCAAGTCCGTCAACGGCGGCTGAGCGGCGTGGGTTTACGGGCGCGTGACGTGCACCCGGTAGCGGCCGTCGGCGTCGATGTCGGACACCGTGATGCGTACGCCCTTCTTCTTGTCCGTGAAGGTCTGGCCGGGCTCGTAGGTCGCGTCGGAGAGCTCCGCGTGGACGTTCGGCTGGCGCGTGCAGCCGCCGCTGTCCTTCGTGGAGTCGGAGACGGTGATCGGGCCGCGGCCCGTGTCGACCTCCGCGTCCACCCGGTATATGAGCACGCCGGGCTTGCAGATCGCCTCGTCGTTGCCGCCGCGGGTGCGCACCTCGACCGCGTACCCGTGCGTCGAGTCCAGCGGCACGAACGCGAGTTTGGTGCCGCCGTCCGCCGGCAGCGGGCTCAGCGTGTGCTCGGTGGTGCCGGAGTTCGACGCGCAGCTGATCTGGTCGTCGCCGATCCAGCCGAGCTTCCACTTGTGCCAGGCCAGCAGGTCGTTGTTGGCGCCCCAGTCCTCGCTCATGATGTCCCAGTGGCCGACCGCGCCGCCGCCGTCCTGCGTGTAGAGGTCGGGCAGGCCGAAGACGTGGCCGTTCTCGTGCGGGAGCACGCGGTAGCCGGTCTCCGCGTAGCTGCCCGAGCCGTCGTCCTGGCGGCTGTAGACGAAGGACGCGTTGGAGACCGGGACGCCGTCCGCGACGGGCGCCTCGGTGTTGCCCGCGAAGGTCACGGAGAGCACGGTGTCGAGCGCGGAAGGGCCCGCGTTCGGCGTGATGAGGATGTTCACCAGGTCGTACTCGCGGAAGTCCACGTCCGGGTCGGCGGCCGCCACGATGTCCGTGACCAGCTCGCGGTAGCCGGGATCGAAGGGGGCGCCGCGCTCTATCCCGTACTCCTTGAAGCTCTTGGGCATCCGCAGCCAGTTCGGGACGGGGGACTCGGGGCGGTAGTCGAGACGTCCGTAGGAGCTGGTGCGGAACCAGTCCGATGTCTGCGGGAAGAACTCCGCGAGGCGGTCGAGCGCGCTTCCCTCGCCGGGGGCGTCGGAGAAGTCGACCATGAGGTTCAGGGCCCGGACGGTGCCGGTGGAGCGGGAGTAGCCGGAGGTCGTGGGGACGCCCTCGGACATCTGGACGCCCATCGTGCCGGTGATCATGCACGGGCTGAGGGTCGTCGCGCGGGCCAGGGACACGGGGCCCGCCGCCCGGGGGGACTCCTCCATCAGGCGGCCGGTGCTCGCCGATGTGGTGACCGTGAGGGCAAGGACGGCGCAGGTGGCGAGTGCAGCGCCACGTCGCGCTCCGCGTATCTGCCTCCAGGTCGGCTGCTGCATGCGTGGGCCTTCCCGTAGCGGCAGCCGCCGGTCCTGGCTGCACCCTTTCGATCACCCTCTTCCGGTGTGTGCGCGGACGCTCGCTGAGTGCGACTGATCGTGTGTTCTTCGCGTACGAAGGTGTGCGGAAGACGCCCATGAAGGTGTGACGCGGGTCACGGAAAGAAAGTCGGGCGGCGGGAAATATCCGGGGACTCTCTCCCCGTTTAGACCTGTGTCCGAGCGAAACGGGGAGTGATTCCCCGCATCGCCCATCCGAGGCTCCGGGACCCCGCGTCCGGAGGCCCGACCACAAGCCTGAGGAGAGCCGCCGTGGAGACCGCCACCGCTGAGCAGCGCCGCACGCCCCGCCCGCGGGCCGACGCCCTGCGCAACCGGGAGCGGATCGTCGC
The DNA here is from genome assembly GCF_050270335.1 of Streptomyces sp. NPDC059900. Lineage (NCBI taxonomy): Bacteria > Bacillati > Actinomycetota > Actinomycetes > Kitasatosporales > Streptomycetaceae > Streptomyces > Streptomyces sp. NPDC059900. The sequence goes on along the minus strand of NZ_JBNNJZ010000136.1, from coordinate 9,766 downwards.
CGCCGCACGCGAGATGTTCGTCGAGTTCGGCCCCGACGTGCCGCTCGACGAGGTCGCCCGCCGGGCCGGCGTCGGCAATGCCACGGTCTACCGGCACTTCGCCGACCGTTCCGAACTGGTCCACCAGGTCGTCCTGATGGTCACCGACCGCGTATCGGCGCACGCCGAGGAGGCGATCGCGGCGGCCGACGCCGACGCGAGCGCCTCGTTCGACGCCCTGCGCCGGTTCGTACATGCTTCCGCCGACGAGCGGATCGGCGCCCTGTGCCCGATCCTCCAGGCGGCCTTCGACCCCGATCATCCGGATCTGGTCGACGCCCGTCTGCGGCTCGAAGCCGTGATCGACGGGCTTATGCACAGGGCGCGCGCGGCCGGGCAGCTGCGCACCGACATCGCCGTCGGGGACCTCATGGTCGCCCTCTCACAGCTCACGAGGCCGCTGCCCGGCACGGCGTGCCCGAACATGGACCGTTTCGTCCACCGTCATCTCCAGCTGTTCCTCGACGGCCTGATGGCGCCTGCCCGCTCCGAGCTGCCCGGTGAGGCGGCGACCTTGGAGGACCTCCGCCAGTCCTGAGTCCTGCCTGACCACGCTCGATCTCATGCCTGAACAGGCCTGACACGCCTGACACGCCTGACCACATTCGACTTCACACGCTCGACTTCGCCCTGCGCAGCGCGCGTCGCTTTTTCATCGTTTTTCACCACTCGTTTTCACCACTCGTACCGCTAGGTGGCTACTCCCATGTCAGAAACAGATCCCAGGCGCTGGAAAGCGCTGATCTTCATCGCGCTCGCGCAGCTGATGGTCGTCCTCGACGCGACCATCGTGAACATCGCGCTGCCCTCCGCCCAGCAGGACCTGGGCATCTCGGACGGCAACCGCCAGTGGGTCATCACGGCCTACGCCCTTGCCTTTGGTGGTCTGCTGCTCTTCGGCGGTCGCATAGCCGACCTCTGGGGCCGCAAGCGCACCTTTGTGACCGGCCTGATCGGCTTCGCCGCGGCCTCCGCGCTCGGCGGCGCCGCGACCGGCGAGGCGATGATGCTGGGCGCCCGCGCCCTCCAGGGTGTGTTCGGCGCGCTGCTCGCGCCCGCCGCCCTCTCGCTGCTCGCCGTGATGTTCACCGATGCCAAGGAGCGCGCCAAGGCGTTCGGCATCTACGGTGCGATCGCCGGTGGCGGTGGCGCCGTGGGCCTGATCCTCGGCGGCTTCCTCACCGAATACCTGAACTGGCGCTGGACGTTCTTCGTGAACATCCCGTTCGCGGCGGTCGCGGCCCTCGGCGCGTACTTCGTCATCCGTGAGCCGGCCGGCGGCCGCAACCGCTCGCCGCTCGACATCCCCGGCGTGGTCCTGTCCACCCTCGGTCTGGTCTCGCTCGTCTACGGCTTCACGCGCGCCGAGTCGGCCGGCTGGTCGGACTCCCTGACCATCGGCATGTTCGTCGGCTCCGCCGTCCTGCTCGCCGCGTTCGTCCTCACCGAGGCCAAGGTCAAGTCGCCGCTGCTTCCGCTGCGCGTCCTGACCGAGCGCAACCGCGGCGGCGTCTACCTCTCGCTCGGCCTCGCGATCATCGCGATGTTCGGCCTGTTCCTCTTCCTCACGTACTACCTGCAGATCGTCAAGGGCTTCTCGCCGGTCAAGACCGGCTTCGCGTTCCTGCCGATGATCGTCGGCATGATCACGGGCTCCACGCAGATCGGCGCCCGCCTGATGACCCGCGTCGCGCCGCGGCTGCTCATGGGCCCCGGCTTCGTGGTCGCGGCCGTCGGCATGCTGCTCCTGACGCAGCTGGAGATCGGCACCTCGTACGCCGGTCTGATCCTGCCCGCGCAGCTGCTGCTCGGTCTCGGCATGGGTACGGCGTTCATGCCCGCCATGTCCCTTGCCACGCACGGTGTCGAGCCGCGTGACTCCGGTGTCGCCTCCGCGATGGTCAACACCTCGCAGCAGGTCGGCGGCGCCATCGGCACCGCTCTCCTGAACACCATCGCCGCCTTCGCCACCACGGCGTACGTCGTGGACCACGCGGCGGGCGCGACCACTCCGGCCGCGCAGAAGCTGCTCCAGGCGCAGGCCATGGTCGAGGGCTACACCAGCGCGATCTGGTGGGCCGTGGGCATCCTGCTCGCCGCCTCCGCGATCGCCTTCACCCTCATCAACACCGGCGCCCAGGGCGGCGCTCCGGCCGCCTCGGGCGACACCGACGGTGCGGTCGAGGACGAGGTGCGGATCCCGGTGGTCGCGCACTGACCCCGGCTGCCCGCACTCCCTGAAGGGGGTCTAGCGGAGCCAGGGCAGGTCCGCCCCCGCCTCCTTCGGCTGAAGTCCCTCGGCGACGATCACCATGATCTCGCCGAGGGATTTCTGCTGTTCCGGGGTAAGCCGGTCGAAGAGGGCCTGGCGTACGGCGGTGACATGGCCGGGGGCGGTCCTGCGAAGCACCTCGTAGCCGTCGTCGGTGAGGATCGCGAACTGGCCGCGCTTGTCGGAGGGGCAGTCCTCGCGGCGCACCCAGCCGTTCTTCTCCAGGCGGGCGATGGCGTGCGAGAGCCGGGACCGGGTGATCTTGGTGTTCCTGGCCAGCTCGGTCATCCGCAGCCGCCGCCGCGGGGCGACGGAGAGCTGGACGAGCAGGCCGTAGTAGATGTGCGGCATGCCGGCGTCGCGCTGCAACTGGCGGTCGAGATGGTCCTCCAGGAGCGTGGTGGCCTGGAGATACGCGAGCCAGGTGCGCTGTTCCCCGTCGTCGAGCCAGCGCGGTTCCCCGTCGGGGGGAGAAGTGGGTGCCGTGTCCATGTACTCCACTGTACGCAGCCCTTTCTTGAAAGTTAAACAATGCAGGAGTAGGGTCATCACCAGAGAAACTTGAGAGTTAAAGCAACTTGTCCCCGAACGTTCTCGGAGGTGCCGCCATGACCGCAACCCAGGAGCGCATGCCCGCCCTGTACCTCAGCCACGGCGCACCCCCGCTCGCCGACGACGCGCTCTGGCCCGACCAGCTCCGCGCCTGGTCGGCCGAGCTGCCGCACCCCAAGGCCATCCTCATGGTCTCCGCCCACTGGGAGGAGGCTCCGCTCGCGCTCGGCGCGATCGAGACGACGCCGCTCGTGTACGACTTCTGGGGCTTCCCCGAGCACTACTACCAGGTGACGTACGCCGCTCCCGGCGCACCTCAACTGGCCGATTCCGTACGCAAACTGCTGCGCGGGGCCGGTACGCCGGTGCAGGACATCCCGGATCGCGGACTCGACCACGGAGCGTACGTCCCCCTCGTCGAGATGTACCCGCACGCGGACATCCCCGTACTCCAGATCTCCCTGCCGACCCTCGACCCGCGGCGCCTGATGGACATCGGCCGCAAGCTGGCGCCGCTGCGGGACGAGGGCGTGCTGATCGTCGGCAGCGGCTTCTTCACGCACAACCTGGCGGCGCTGCGGCAGGGCGGTACGCCGTCGTGGTCGGTGGAGTTCGACGCGTGGGGGCACGAGGCGCTCGACGCGGGCGACGTGGACGGCCTCCTCGACTTCCGGCACAAATCCCCCGCGGGCGAGCTGGCGCATCCGCGTACGGAGCACTTCGCGCCGCTGTTCGTGACGCTGGGGGCGGCGGAGGCCGCGGGGGACCTCGGCGGGCAGCGGAGTGTGATCGACGGGTTCTGGATGGGGCTTGCCAAGAGGTCGGTGCAGTTCGGCTGAGGATCCGCACGGGACCGCCCTATACGAGCGGCTCGCTGAGCTCGATCGCGCGCAGGGCCGCCGTCAGGGCCTGGTCGCCGCCCACGTCCAGTGCCGTGTCGGCGAACTTGATGACGTGCTCGTCGCCGTGCGCCAGGGCCCGCTCGAAGACCTCCTCGGGGGCGAAGGTGCCGGGTGCGGTGCAGGCGACCGGGGCGTCCGGGGCGTACATAGAGGTCACGGCGGCCGACGCCGTCCAGGCCGCGTGCAGGCTCGGCGCCCACAGGGCGCGGGGCAGCGCGGGCAGGGCACGCAGGACGGCATTGGGCGCGGTCGACGCGTGCACCAGCATGGTCTGATCGCCGTGGCCGTGCGTGGCGTACCGGTGAGTGGCCGCCCGCACGAGCTCGGTCAGCCTGCGGTGCGCCTCGTCGGGGTCGGTCACGGAGGCCGCCCACGCGGGCAGCCCCGCGACCCGGCCCAGCCTGACGGGGAAGCTGCCGTCGGCCCGGTCGGGGATCGGCTGCACGGCGTCCAGGGCGGTGGCCGCGGTGCCGTCGACTGCGGGCAGGAGTCCGATGCCGGTGACGGGGTGGTGGCGGGCGGCCCAGTAGCCGAGGCCGTGGGCGAGTTCGGTGCGGCGGGGGCCCGTCTCCTCGCCGTTCAGGAGCGTGCGCACCGCGTGGCCCACGCGGATCACCGGGTGCGTGGAGCCGCCGTACATGCCGGGCAGCAGACGCGGCCACCAGGCGGCCAGCACGTCGCGCCACGGGCGTCCGCCGGACTCCCCGATCTGTCGGTCGAAGTACGTGATCCAGTCCGCCGCGCGGCGGGGATCGCCGAGGGCCTCGCGCCAGTTGTCGCCGGTGATTGGCTCGATCGAACTCGGGTACTCCTCCAACTTCGGCGCGTACAGCTCCAGCCAGCGGTGGACGGCACCGGACCGGCCGTGCGCGGCGAGAGCCTCGACGGCCATCGGCGCGTGGTTGGTGAGCCGTCCGAGCCGCTCGGGGCCCGAGGCGTGCAGGCGCTGGAGGGCTTCGTCGAGGGTGCCGGTGGTGTCGGCCGTGGTGTCCATGGCGGGCACGGTAGGCGGGGCGCGAGCCGGGGCGTAACGGCCTTGCGGCCTAGGTCGGGTCCAGTCAGGTCTTACGACGGGCCTGGTCGGGACCTAGGACCCGCGTCAACGCCCGGGGCCCAGGGGACGCTCGTACCAGGCGACGTCCCAGTAGCGGCCGAACTTGCGGCCCACCTCTCGGTACGTGCCGACGTGCCGGAAGCCGAAACGTTCGTGGAGGCGGACCGACGCGTCGTTCGGCTGGGCGATCCCGGCGTAGGCGCGGTGCAGGTCCTCGCCCTCCAGGGCCTCGAAGAGCGCCTTGTAGAGCAGGGTGCCGACACCGCGGCCCGCGGTGTCCGGAGCGCAGTAGACGCTCACCTCCACGGAGGTGGCGTAGGCGGGCTTGGCCCGGAAAGGAGAACTGGTGACGTACCCGAGGATCACCCCGGAATCCCGCTCGCGGGCAACCAATAGGCGGTGCGGGCCGTCTTCAGGGTGGGAGAGCAGCCAAGGGTGTCGCTCTTCCGGCGAGAAGACGGCCGTGTCGAATGTGATCGCCGTCTCACGTACATAGTGGTTGTAGATATCGGTCAGGGCCTTGAGATCGGCCTCCGTGCCCGGCCTGACCTGCACCTCTGTACGTTCCGACGGCATCCGGCCTCCCCTTGTGGCGGCACAGGGTACTGCAACGTCACGAAAATAGTGGCGCGGCTTGGGAATTCTGTCCGGATTCCAGTCGTTGTTTCCATCGGAAGCAGGGCACCCGCGAGGGTGTGGTTTCCACCACAGAGGCCCGTGAAAAGGGCCGACCAGGACCTCCACACGCAAGGGAGCACGCATGGCAACCCGTGCCGTCGCCCGTCGTAAGTCCGCCTCCACCGGCGAGACCGACGCGGCTCGCAGTGTTCGCGCCGTAGGCGGGGAGATCGCCGACCGCGACCTGGTCGGCATGTACCTCGACGAGATCGCGCGTACGCCTCTGCTCGACGCCGCCAAGGAAGTCGAGCTGTCCCAGATCATCGAGGCCGGCGTGTATGCCCGGAAGATACTCGACGGCGACGTCGAGGACTCCGTCCCCGGTGCTTCCGCGACCCGTGAGGAGCTGGAGACGCTGGTCGCCGACAGCGAGCGGGCGAAGGATGTCTTCATCCGGTCCAACCTGCGGCTCGTCGTCGCCGTCGCGCGCCGCTACCCGCGCAGCGGTCTGCCGCTCCTCGACCTCATCCAGGAGGGGAACGCGGGCCTGGTCCGCGCGGTCGAGAAGTTCGACTACGCCAAGGGCTTCAAGTTCTCCACGTACGCCACGTGGTGGATCCGTCAGGCCATCACGCGGTCCATCGCCGACCAGTCCCGCACGATCCGTCTCCCCGTCCACCTGGTGGAGGAGCTCGGACGGATCCGCCGGGTCATGCGCGAGTTCAACCGCAAGCACGGGCGCGACCCCGAGCCCGAAGAGGTGGCGGCCGAGCTCGACACGACGCCCGCGCGCGTCACCGACGTCCTGGACTGGGCGCGCGACCCGGTCTCCCTGAACATGGGCGTGGACGACAACGGAGACACGCAGTTCGGTGACCTCCTCGAGGACACCTCCGCGGTCTCTCCCGAGCAGTCCGTCCTGACCCTGCTGCGCAGCGAGGAACTGGACGACCTGATCGGCCGCCTCGACCAGCGCACGGCCTCCATCATCAAGATGCGTTACGGCATCGAGGACGGCCGCGAGCGGACCCTCACAGAGGTCGGCAAGCAGCATGGCCTGACGCGCGAGCGGATCCGCCAGATCGAGAAGCACGCGCTCCTCGAACTGAAGAAGCTGGCGCGGGACACGGGGTTCGACGCAGCCGCCTAGGCCTTGGCGGCCCGCGAAGCCGTCCTCTAGCTGAGCCCCGGTGCCATCCCCCCCCCGGCACCGGGGCTCATTCCTGTGCTCTTCCGGCGCTTGGCGCGGGCCTTCCCCACCCACCCGCCCGTTTGCCCGGCGTTCTCCTCGTGCCGAACGGGCCTTCCCTCCCACCCGCCCGTTTGCCCCGCGTCCGTCCTGCACCGAACAAGCTCTCCCGCCCACCCGCCCGTTTGTCCCGGATCCATCCCGCACTGAACGAGCTTTGGTTGGTCGGTCGATTACTCGGAGTTACGGGTGGTGTGTGGGTGGGAGGCCTCCGCGCGGAGCGCGGGAAAGAATCCCCGCCCACCGGCCCGCAGCATGCGCCCTCACGCCGAGGGCGACGACGCCCGCGTCAGGCGGGAGCCCAGTTCACGGAGGGCCGCCACCAGTTCCGGCGGCCCGTGGGCCACGAACTCGCAGCCCGTCATGGCCAGCCGCACCGCCAGCCAGTCAACCGCGTCAGTCACCGTAGAGCGCAGCCTGCACGTAGTGGCCGTCAGCGGCTCCGGCGTCCCCAACGCCGAGGGGAACGCCCCCGCGACGGCCTCCGCGGGGGCCGAGAACGTCACGTCGATCTCGTACGAGGACTGCCCCCGCCACATCGACCGGCGGATGTACTCCGCGGCGTCCCCCGCGGGCAGCTCCCGCGGCACGAAGCGCGCCCCGGTCGCGAAGGGCGACGACACCCGGTCCACCCGGAACGTGCGCCAGTCGTCGCGGTCGATGTCGTATGCGACCAGATACCAGCGCCGTCCCGTCGAGACGAGGCGGTGCGGCTCCGTCAGACGGCGCGATTCCGTGCCGTCGCCGGAGCGGTAGGCGAAGCGCAGACGCTCCTGGCCCGCCGCCGCGGACGCCATGACCGTAAGCGTCTCGGGCGCGATGCTGGCGCCGTCCCCGCTGGTCAGCGGGGTCGTCGCGATCTGGAGGGTCTGGACGCGGTGGCGCAGGCGGGACGGAAGGACCTGCTCCAGCTTCGCGAGGGCCCGTACCGACGCCTCCTCCACCCCCTCCACCGCGTGCCCCGCCCCTGCCCGGAGCCCCACCGCGATCGCCACCGCCTCCTCGTCGTCCAGGACGAGCGGAGGCATCGCCTTGCCCGCGACGAGACGGTAGCCACCACTGGCCCCCTGGCTCGCCTGCACCGGATAGCCGAGGTCCCGCAGCCGGTCGATGTCGCGCCGCACCGTGCGACGGCTGACCCCGAGCCGATCCGACAGCTCACCGCCGGGCCACTCGCGCGGGGTCTGGAGGAGGGAGAGGAGCTGGAGCAGCCGCGCAGGAGTGTCCGTACCACCACCGGTCCCACCGGACCGTTCCGAAGCCGAGGTCGTGCCCGAAGTCGAAGTCATGTCGTCCAGGATGCCGCGCATCTAGGTCACGTTCTGGCCTATATGGCTTCTAGTCTCCTCTCATGACTTACAGCAGCCCCGCCACAACCCCGCCCGGAACGGCCGCCGCAGCCGACCGGCGCCGTTGGTTCGCCCTCGCCATCGTGATGACCGCGGCCTTCATGGACCTCGTCGACGTCACCATCGTCAACATCGCGATCCCGTCCATCCAGGAGGACGCGGGCGCCTCGTACAGCCAGATCCAGTGGATCACCGCGGGCTACGCGCTCGCTTTCGCGGCCGGACTCATCACCGGCGGGCGGCTCGGCGACATCCACGGGCGCAAGCGGATGTTCCTCATAGGGATCGCGGGCTTCACGCTCGCCTCCGCGCTCTGCGGGTTCGCCGCGAACCCGGAGATGCTGGTCGCCTCGCGGATTCTCCAGGGCGGCATGGCCGCGATGATGGTGCCGCAGGTCCTTTCGATCGTGCACGCCACCTTCCCGGCGCACGAGCGCGGCAAGGTCTTCGGGCTCTTCGGGATGATCGTGGGGCTCGGCGCGGTGTCCGGGCCGCTGCTCGGCGCGCTGCTCACGCAGTGGAACATCTTCGGGCTCGAATGGCGGCCGATCTTCCTGATCAACCTGCCGGTCGGCATCGCGGGACTGATCCTGGGCAGCAAGTTCATCACCGAGTCCAAGGCGCCCAGGGCCCTCAAGCTCGACCTCGTCGGCGTCGTCCTCGTCACGCTCGGCCTGCTCATGGTGCTCTACCCGCTGACCCGCGGGCGCGAGCTGGACTGGCCGCTGTGGGGCTACGCCATGATGGCGGGCGGACTCGTCGTGTTCGGCGCGCTCATCGCGTACGAGAAGGCGAAGGCGGCGAAGGACGGTTCGCCGCTCGTGGAGCTGTCCCTGTTCAAGGTGAAGAGCTTCGCGGCGGGCATCGCGGTGCAGACCGTGTTCGGTGTCGCGATGGGCATCTTCTTCCTGGTCTGGACGGTGTACATGCAGACGGGACTCGGCTGGAGCGCGCTGCGGGCGGGTGTGACCGGGGTGCCGTTCTCGATCGCCGTCTCGGTGGCGGCCGGCATGTCCGTGCAGAAGCTCGTGCCGCGGTTCGGGCGCAAGGTGCTCCAGGGCGGCGCGCTCATCATGGCCACCGGTGTGCTGCTCTACATCTGGGAGGCGGACCGGTACGGCGCGGGCATCGCGTCCTGGCAGATGGCGCTGCCGCTCGTGGTGATGGGCGCCGGTATGGGATTCATCGTCGCGCCCCTGACGGACGCCATCCTCTCGGACGTGCCGCGCGAGCACTCGGGGTCCGCGTCCGGGCTGCTCAACACCGTGCAGCAGATGGGTACGGCGCTCGGGCTCGGCCTGGTCTCCGTCGTCTTCTTCGGCATGATCGACGAGAAGGCGGCGCGGAGCGAGGTGCCGACGGAGATCGTGGGCGCGTTCCAGAACTCGCTGTGGTGGGTCGTCGGCGTGCTCGTCGTCATCTTCCTGCTGATGTTCGCCCTTCCGGGCAAGCCGCGGCAGCACGTCGAGGGCGGCGGTGACGAGGAGGCCTTCGACGACGCCTCCGAGGACGCCTCCGCCGAGGCGTCGTCCGGCGAACTCCCGGAGCGGGAGCCCGCTTTGACCTCCTGAGCGGTGTCGGCGGGCGCGTGGTACGCGGCCCGGGCGGAGCCAAGGTCCCCGAGAAGGGACCTAGATGTATTGACCCGCAGCGTTGTTCACGCGGCTGATCGGTGGGTGGCCGCCGAGTGCGGTGTGGCAGCGGTGGTAGTTGTAGGTGTGCAGGAAGTCT